>CAYQQX010000003.1:0-84209 GCA_964419495.1 uncultured Anaerolineales bacterium | reverse complement strand
TGTTTCTTCTAGAATCGCGATTCCTGGCGATTGGATATTTCCTATTTGCATCAAACTTTCACTGATCAAACCATGATGATAGGGATATTTCATTCTTAATGATTTTACTCTGCTGCCCACAAAGCCATAAATCACACTAAAGAATATGCCAACAGGGATCGCCATCAAGAAGTATAGAGATTGATTTCCTATTAATGGATATAGAATCAGTGTCCCCCCTAAAGCCAGTATCAACGGGATAATAGTAAATAGCAAAACACTTTCTATATTCCAAGACCATTTCTCAATTAATCTGCTAGGTTCATCCATTCTGCAATTCCATTTATTTATCAAAATCCATTAATGGATTCAATGATACTCTCTCACCGCACCTATCGAGGGCTTCAGGGGCTGGGGGTGTTGGCAATCCACTTGGCTTCTGAAGACTCCATCGCTTGCCTAAACCTGATTTTTCGCTCCGCGTATCCCCAAGTCCCCTGCAAGCGGGGTTCGGTATGCCAGCCAAATTATCTTGGTTTCAATTCTCCGCTTTTAGCAGCTCGCCACTGATCCGAACCTATAATACCTTTCCCATGAATTGTTGCTGATTTTCTTACCGTTGTCAATCGAATGAATCTTTGTTTGGAGTTGACCCGGTTTAGTGGACAGTGATAAGCTATAGATAAGGAGAGAAAAATGAATACTGCTGATAAAACGCAAACCAAAAAACTAAGAAGCCAACCAAAATTCTGGCTTGGCATGGGGTTATCAGCCCTTTCCGGGATATTGATCGCAGCAACAATGCCCAACTTTTTCAATTTAGGGTGGCTGGGCTGGATTGCTCTGGTCCCGATGCTGATTGCCATTGAAATGTTTCCCGAAGAACGCCCAAACTGGTTAACACTGCCCTTCGCGTTTATCTGGACAGTGGCAGTGCATCGCTTTTTCGCCAGTATTTTCAACAACCTCTGGTTGGGCTATTTGCTGATGCTTGGTGTGGGAATATTCTACTCGTGGTTAATCAATGCCGGGATCGGCCTGCAAAGAAAGGTATCTGGAGAACTCAAATTGCTGGCTTTGCCCGTTGTTTGGTCTGCGCTTGAGTTTATAAAATTTATCGCGCCCATTGTCCGGGGTTGGTGGTTCGTTTTGTTGCCCAAATCCCAGTGGGGTTTTCCTGCCGGGCTGCAAGTCTTGAGCCTGACCGGTTTCCCTGGGCTGAGTTTCTTGTTGATGCTCTCGAATGTAGCGTTGGCAACTCTGCTTTTCAAGCTTTGGCAGGATCGCCGCTTGTTCCGGCCAAGTGTCATCGCCCTGGTTGTCATTGCAGCGTTGCTGATTTGGGGGTCGGTGGTTATTCCCGCGCCTCCTCAAGAGACTTTTACCATGGCCGCAACAGTAGATCTGGTAGCTCAAGATATGAGGATCATCGACCTAAAGGAGAATTCAGTTGGAGGCGATGTTTCATTTGCTGTAAATCCTGAATACTCTCAAGCGTTGATCGACATCAACGGCGAGTTGACAAATTCTGTTTCAGACCAGGGGCTGGCCTTTGTAGGTTGGCCCGAGGAGCTTATTGCCGATGCCGATGATCCGGAATTCATGAGACAGATCGGAGCCATCGCGCAGGAAACCGGTGCGTATGTCATCACCAATGCTTACGCCCAGATCTCAGACAAGCTCTACAACACGGTGTTAATGATCGGTCCTGACGGTAAAGAGGCTGGTCGCCGTTACAAGATCCACCTCTTCCCCACTGAACCTAAACAGGGTTTCTCCGCGGGACCTAAAAGTTACGAAAGTTTCGATACTCCATTTGGTAAAGTTGGTTTAGGGATTTGTTATGACTACCACTTTCTGGATGTTGTGCATAATCTGGCTCGCAATGGTGCAAAAATTTTCATCATGCCTACCAACGATGATTTTAACGGCGACCCCGATTTCCCAAAATTCCATGCTACGGATGCTGTCTTCCGGGCGGTGGAACACAGGGCTGTCTTTGCCACCAGCACTGCTAGCGGGGTATCCATCGTAGTTGATCCCTATGGCCGTATCATGGCAATGAGCGATGTCAACAAGCGGCAAATTGTCACCGGTGAAGTGTTCACTGTTCCAGATCAGACTCTCTACACACGCCTAGGTGAGTGGTTCGGCTGGCTGATGGTCGCAGGGGCTGCAGTTATGATAGGAGCCGTGGTATGGAAACGAGAAAAGAAGCATAGAAGATAGCCGATGCTATGCAACGTCCCGCAAGACTGAACAAATAAATTTGCGGGATGTTATGCATAATGTGATTATCGGATTACACTAAGAAAAAGCTAACAACTGAACGGGATCATTATCTAGCATGAATCTGGACTGGCAACCTAACGTTGGCTTAACAAGAAGAATTGCTATTTTGTGTTATCTCCTATCAAGCCGCTTGACCAAAATTCCTGTTATGGTTAACGTGATCAGTGCCATAGCGATCAAAATCCCCCAAGATCGCAACAGCATATCATCATCATAGGATAGCATCAGATCTTCAGTAGCATCCGGGTAGTTAAAGCACATCGTTTTTCCACCCTGAGATTGGGACGCACCCGGCATCTCTGGTAGTTCGCTGCAAACGATTGTGGCTTCCACCTGCTCTTCCATATCGATGGTCACCCCTAGGGCTGTCAATGACCAGCGTGTGGCGGTCAAATATGAGAGCGGCTCAGCGGCATTGTCGCGCAGATCGAAAACTGTCCCAGCGAAGAAAAACTGGAAGAATAACAGGATCACCAAAACATAAATCGCCATGTCGCTCGACCGACTGACTGCTGAAACGATGAATCCCACCCCCATACTGGCCAACATGGTCAGGAATAGAGTGATAAAAAATTCTACAGGCGCAGAAAAATATAATCCCTGTTCCGGGTAATCGACCCCAAAAGATAAGACAACCAAATACAAGAATGTTTGTATGGCGGCAAAGATGGTGAAAACAGCAATCTTGCTGGCCAGATAAGGCAGCACTTTGAGATTGACCATGCGCTCGCGCAAATAGATGGTGCGCTCTTTAATCAATTCGTTCGAAGGCACATACATACCCACCAATACTGCTTCTAATCCCATCACGAACACGAAGGTGTTCAGATCAGCAAAAGGTGCATAGCTTTCAAACATGTCTTTCGCCGCGGCTGCTGGATCAGCCAGAATCCCCGCATCGCCAATCAAGATATCGGGGGTAGAAATGATCAATTGCAAAGTCGCCGTCAGGGGGAACAACAGCAGCATCAGCACCAGAGTGAACCATTCGCTCTTTAAAACCGAAAATGCTCGCTGGGTGAGTACATTGAATTGGCGCAGGAAATCTCCCACGCCAAAGCGGATTTTCGGCAGCTGTCTCTTAGACGCGGTTGGCTTTGAATGTTGTCGTTCAGCGATGTATTTCTGGTGTAATTGGGGTTTCTGTTCATGGAAAACCTTATGCCACTGATCACCGTGCCGTTCGATGCGCTCATATATATCAGCAAAATCATCAACTTCGAAGAATTCCATTGTGTCTTGGGAGGGGCCGAAATAAACCAGTTTCCCTTGGGATAAGAAGGCAACATGATCTGTCTGACGGATGTTGTCAGTGGCGTGTGTTATCAAGATCACCGTGCGCCCTTCGTCGGCCATTTGACGCAGGGTGTACATCATCTTCTTCTCTAAGCCAGGATCCAACCCAGAGGTGGCTTCATCGAGATAGATCAACTTTGGGTCAGCTAATAGTTCCGCAGCAATGCTGACCCGCTTACGCTGTCCACCAGAGAGGTTGCTGATGTGCGTTCGTCGAATAGTCTCTGTGTTCATGCTGACGGTGTCTAAAACTTCGCTGATCCGCTTATCACGCTCTGCTTTAGAGATATCCGCAGGCAAACGTAATCGCGCCGCGTAGTCAAGCGCTTTTTCGACCGTCAGCATCGAATGCAAGATATCCGACTGGGGCACATAGCCAAGTTGGTGGCGGAAGTGTTCGTAATCCTTGTAGAAGTCGTGCCCATTGAGGCGCACATCCCCTTCTCCGGGCCTGAATCCGATCAGGGCATTCATGAATGTACTTTTCCCCGCTCCGCTGCCTCCCACTACGGCGATGAATTCACGTGGCAAAATTGTCATATCGATATTGTGCAAAATGCGTAATGGACCACTGCGGGTTTTAACATCTTTGCACAGATTAGATACATCCACGCGCATACCGTGGCTCTGATATTCGGTCAACCACCCATTTTGAAATAGCAGGATCTTCTTCCCAATTTGGATTTGATCTCCATCAACGATCTCTGCCCGCGTGATAGCTTGTTTGTTGACAAAGGTGCCATTGGTACTGCCTAAGTCTTCGATCCAATAATTATCGCCAAGCTGGCGAATACGAGCATGTTGCCTGGAAACATCTGGATCCCTGAGTACGATATCGCTTTCATCATCGCGGCCAATGGCGATTTCTCTCAATTCTGTAACCAAGGTTGGTTCAGCAAGCGTCGGGGAGAAGCCAGTCATTTTAGTGGGGATATCGGCAGGGTTGTTGAATACCATTCCGATGGAGACGCCAAAATTTTCATCGCCGATGCGGATGACGCTTTCATCGGCCAGCGGTGTGGGAGTGTCAGGGTCTAGCAATTGATTGTTGAGGCGCGTGCCATTGGTGCTGTTTAAATCGGTAAGGGTATAGGCCTGATCTGTGCGGCGTATTTCGGCATGTTTGCTGGATACAAACCGCAGCCTTGAGGGAATCACGATGTCACATTCAGCACTGCGACCTAATAGAACGACATCTTTTGATATTTGATATATCCCGGTTTGCCCATTAGGCCAGTGAATTTTTAAATGGGGATCGTCAGCGGTGGGGGGAGATTGGTCTTCACGAACTGGGATGGGTACATCGTCTTGAGAGCTGGGTTCTTTTTCCCCGACGAGCACCTCTACCCCTAGATGGAAAGTTACCTGAATTAATTGCTCCAATTTACCTAAGCCAATTTGGATCGAATCTCCATCCTTGAGCAGGCTGCTTTTATTAACAAGGGTCCCATTCAACCAGACGCCGTTTCTGCTATCGAGGTCGACGACTCGATATTGCGCCCCCTCTCGCCGGATTTCCATGTGCTTTCTGGAGATTGAGTTATATTCACCGGGTGGGATGATATCATTGCCTTCACCCCTTCCAATGCGAACAGCATCCTGCTTAAGTATATATGTTTGCTGCTCTCCTGATGGCCAGGCGATGGATAGCTTTGATCGCTGGTACATCATGGTATCTCCTTGGGTTGGTTGAGACATTTTATGCCCTCCGAAGAATGATGACCGATGTTATTATTTCTGTACTCATTTATAACATAACATAGAAACAGAAGGTGCAAGAGCATGCCATTGACCATTGAAGAAATCAAACGCATAATCTCGCTGCAGTTAGGAAGCAAGGATATCGGTGATGAAGATCGTTTCCTGGAAGATTTAGACGCCGAATCCGTTGATGTAATGAATATTGTAGTGGCCATCGAAGAAAAATTTCAGGTGGAGATCAAGGAATCCGAAATTCCTAATATACTTACGCCCATAGATTTATTTACTTTAGTGAAAGATCGGATCTAGAAATTTACGCTATCGCCATTCTGAAAGAGCGAATCGCGCTATGAGGCCTGATATTTTTGGGATAGACCCAGGTTTATTTATCCGATGCTTACGAAAAATTTCAAAACGTTGATTGAAATGCTTGCCTTCAGGGCAGAAAATGACCCTGAGAAAGTAGCTTTCACCTTTTTGGGAGAGCCGTGCACTTACGCGGCAATCTGGGCAGAGATCAATTATTTTGGAGATTATCTTCAAGAACTTGGGATTTCAAGAGGGGATCGTGTCGTTCTGGCTTTACCCAACAGTGCAGAATTCTTTGGGGCATTCTACGGCGCGCAGCGGGCAGGGGCAATTGCTGTGCCCTTGTTCCCTGCCTCTGGCCCGCAGAGGATATTTTCTGTGGCTAAATTGTGTGGTGCCAGAATCATCGTAGCGCCCAGTTCAACCCCAGGGGATCAGCTAGAACAGTATAAGGCTATGGGCGTAGAACAGGGTTTGGAAGTTGTCACCACCTCAGAAAGTCGGCAAGCTGTTTCACTGCATTTTCCAGAGATCAATCCTGAAGATATTGCATTTATTCAATATACTTCGGGCAGTACCGGCAACCCCAAAGGTGTACAGCTATCTCATGATAACTTGATCACCAATGTTGTGCAGATGATCATCGGCATGGAAATCACCAAAGACGAGATTTTTGTGAGTTGGCTGCCGGTATACCACGATATGGGCTTGATCCTAAAAACTATGGTGCCGTTCTATTTGGGCGCTGAAGTGCACTTATTAGAAACAAATTTACGCAACATTCGCACCTGGTTGAATGTCATTCAAAAGCAGCGGGTGACATTTACTGCCGCGCCGGATTTTGCATATCGATTGTGTGTGCGTCATGTTGACCCTGGGAAATATGACCTGAGCAGCCTTCGGGTAGCCCTCAATGCGGCTGAACCGGTGCGGACAGAGACGATAAGAGAGTTTGAGGGCGCCTTTGGTTTGAAGGATGTCATGGTCGCAGGCTATGGATTGGCCGAGGCCACAGTGGGGGTCAGCATGTGGAAACCTGGTTCTACTCCCAGAGTTGATCAGCGCGGATTCGTCTCAGTGGGTCTACCATTTCCCGAGGTTGAAGTGAAGATCTTGGAAGCGGGGAAAGAATTAGCTCCCGGAGAAGTGGGGGAGATTGCCATTCGCAGCACAGCCAATTCAAAGGGGTATTTTGACAACCCTGAAGAAACTGCTCAGCTTTTCACCGAGGATGGCTTCTTGCTCTCTGGCGATCTTGGATACCTAGATGTGGATGGACATCTATACATCATCAGTCGCAAGAAGAATATCATCAAAAGAGCAGGAGAAACCATTTCTCCCCATGAACTCGAAGAGATCGTTGATCGCCATCATGCTGTTCGTTATTCAGCAGCCATTGGCGTGGATAAAGGCCGCATCGAGGGTGAGCAAATCTATGTTTTTGTAGAAATTCGTGCTGCAGCTGCTAAATCAGAGGATGATCTATTTGAATTTGCGTTGAGCATTGTAAATTCCATCCATGCCGATATGGGTTTTCGGCCTGGTAGGGTCTACCTTCTCAAGCGAAAATCAATTCCGCTCACGCATAATGGGAAAATTCAACACGCGCGTTTGAAAGCTCAATATTTAGAGGGGGAGTTGCGAACGTCTGGCAAGATTCTATTCCCTGAATTTTGAAATACGATTTGATTTTGATGTTCAGACATTTAAGTTAGTAATCGTTTGAACCTTAATTTCAAAAAAATCTTCTTCATCTGTCACTCTGAGCGCAGCGAAGAGTCTCCCACCCTAGCCAGGGGCGCGCCTTCGGCGGGGCGGAGATTCTCACCTGCACTTGCACCGCAGGTGCAAGTGTCGTCCCCTTGCCGCAGGCACGCCTGCCCGGAGGGCCGCATAGCGTGGCGACGGGGACTCACAATGACAAAATGTCCGATCTTTTGTCTCAACTAGAGGCATTCCTCTTGACTACAGTAATTACCAGTGCTAAACTGCCACCAATATGTTGATGTCGACATTAGCGAGCAATTATCGAGATAATGATAATAACCCACCCCCTAGCTGGGAAGGACGGGCGTTCGTTGTTGGATAATCAACCAAGACAAGCAAATCGCTCATTATTGTAAACAAGCCCTCCTTCCCCAAGGAGGGTGTTTTTGTTTCGTATTCAAATGATTGCGTCAAACATACTGAAGTTTTAAAGAGGAGAAATATTATGGAGATTACATTTGGAGTTTTATTCGGAATTGCGGCTCTAATCGCTGTATTGGTTTCCATATATGAATTTCGGATTCGGAAACCGGATGTTTTATTGCTTTACGAATCTAAGGGCAAAATCGATGTGCGAAAGGGTCTGATCTACCCACGCCATTTCAGCCTGCCACTAGAACGCACTACAAGCCCAATCCAACTGACCCTTGAAGCGACTGCCGTAGGAAATTTGGAGGTACAACTCAAACTGGTGGGTTCCGTTGCCCCCTCCCTGAAGCATATTCAATCCCTGATCCGCATCGGGGGATGGAACCATGATACCGTTGCGCGTGCTGCTGATGAGACCCAGGTTATGCTCCAAGGCTTGGTCAAAGAATATATTGAGGGTTGTGAGATTCAAGCGCTTTCATCAACGGGCATTCTAAATTATTTAAGTGAACGCACAGACTTGATTCAGGAGAAGTTTGGTGTTGAGTTGATTTCCATGGCTGTGCAGTCGTTGGAGTCAACGGATCCCTCTATTAGCGATGCTCTTCGCCAACAAGAACAAGCCCGATTGCTTGAGCAGACTGAGAGGTTGAATCATCAAGCGAGAACTGCTGCCGCGCAAGCAAAGTTTCAGGCCGACGATGAGATCTCACAGATGGAACACGACCTAGAATTGAAGAAGGCCGAGTTAAAGAAGACGCTACTTGAGCAAGAATCGACCTTGACGAATTTGAGCCTCGAAGATGAATTGAAGCGCAATAGGATGCGCCTCGAGTTTGAGCGGGAGGAGCTTGAAGTTCTCAAGAGCAGCCCTGAATTGTTGATGCTAACCCCTCAGGCTGCCCGCTTGGCAGAAGCCAGCCAAAATCTAAAAAATGCCCGGACGATCGTATCTTTTACCCCTCAAGAACTTGCCCAAGGGTCAGAACTTTTGGGCCTCTTCCAGAATATGCTGCAATCGGCCCTTGAAAAGAAAAATGAAGAAGCGGAAGAATAACTGAACACTACAGAATTGAGAAAAATTCTTTGTACGAGGCAATTTGATGGCAGCTTATCCCTCTGATCCCCAGTCCAGTCTTCGTTTGAAATCGGTCCGTGCGGCGCGCGTGTCGGAAATAAGCGAAATTACGGCGGCGGCGACGGTACCCGAGGAGCAGCGTGTAAATTTTCACATCGGTAACCCGGTGCAAGATTCCCGTCTCTCTTCGGCATATTTGCGTATCGCTTTAGGAATCGATATTCGCCAGGAAAACTTATCTGATACCGACCTCGATGCGATCTTGGAATACCTTGGATGGAGCAAGGAAAACCAACACAAACTTGAATTCTTAGCTCGAATAATTCGGCAGAGTGCACCCTATATGCCGCGCGGCGGCTACTCACGTAAAACTCCCCATGCGGTTATCGATGCATTTCGAACCTGGCTAGAGAACCAACAAGAACCCTTACACTATGATACCGGTGAACAATCCGGCAAACGCGAGATTATCTTGGGTACTGGTGGGGTTCACGAGACCTTGCGAATCATCCTGTTTGCCTTATCGTCTTATTTGGAGTTCACCCCGGCGCGCATACTGAGCTTACGTTGCGAACTGCTGCCCCAATTGAAGGCGATGCCGAATCTGGTGTTCGAAGATTTGGCGGAGGATCAGAATCTAGCACATGATCAGATCCAGGGAATGATGGACGAACTGCCGCACATGCCTACTTTTGTGCTGATCGGCAGTTTGTTGGATGAAGAAACGCGGCGCAGTTTGCGGATCATGAGCATCGATCGGCCGCTGTTTTTCATCGAGGCGAATAATGCGCCCAACCATCTCTCCCTGGCGCGCGAAGCTAAACTTGTGCAGCGCGTGATCCGTTTGTTATCCCCGGCTGTCTTTGCAGAACAGTTGCATAATCTCGCTACCGTTTTTATTGTTGGGAATGCCGATTTCCTGAACGTGATAGAGAACGTGCATTTCAATCTCAAAGGAACACCTTCTGCGACAGAGGTCGAATTTCTAGATTATTTGCTAACAAATCATCTCGCAGATCTTAACTCAGAGATTTCAGATGAGTTTCCAATGGCGAAACCATCTTTCGAAGGCCTGGCTTTGGGGGTTTCTGCGGAAAGCGCTCTGCCAAACCTGGCTGAGCGCACGGAGCGCCGTCTTCAAAATTTACTGGAAAACCGTTTCCAGACACTTGAATTTTCCTTAGCGCGTCTGGAAGAAAAAGCTGACTCATTTTCTCGAAGAATTCAGAATGCCTGGAAGGGATATAGCATTGATGAATTTGCCGAGTTGCAGGCAGACGAAATTGTAGATTTGATTGTTCTAAATACCCGCCAACTCGAATGGGCTCAATCTCTTCAACGTAGCTTTCTGAGTGCATTTATAAAGCATCAACCTCAGTATCGACTCGAGGCATGTGCGGTGGTAAGCGGTTCATCAAGGACAGCCTTGGGGATCTTGGGATTTCACTGCGGTATCTCAGAAGTGGTCATTCCAGACCTGAGTTGGTCTTACGAACACTGTTTTTCCAAAACGCATACCGTTGCGTTAACCGAATCACTTGAACTTGATGTAGAAGCGATCATCCAGAAAATTGAGCAGCTCTGTCAATATGACCCCTCTTGGCCCCAGCGCGGCGCAGTGGCAATTAATAATCCCCATAATGCTACAGGAAAGATCTTCGCTGAAGCTGCTGTCCGCCAGTTAATCACATATTGTCTTCAGAATAACATTCATATTATTGATGATCTGGCCTATCAAAATGTACGCCCTATTCAGGGTATCTCTGAAATCAAAACCATTCGCCAAATTGCTTCCCAACTGGTTCGGCAAAGTGTCATCAGCGAAGTACAGGCTGATCGGGTGATTACAGTTCATTCCATGTCCAAAACAGATAGTTTTGCGGGCGCCAGACTGGCCGTCATCGAAATCCGTGACCGAAAAATCCGACGTCTCTTTGAGGCGATTAATTCTCAAATCAAACCTAATATTGCGGCTATTTTTATCAGCTATTTGTTCTACCGGAATACAACCCAAGGGGCTAGATCCTATTGGCTTTTGCGCAACTCGATTTTGAGCCAAAGGGTGCAGGCCCTTATAGATTCAGTTCAGAATCTGCCATTGGAACGCAATCCATTTGGCTTAGAGATAATTCCACCATTGGGGAGTCTGTATCCTCTCTTGCATGTTGAAAGCTTGCCTGCGGGGCTCTCTTTGGATTGGCTGGCGACATCTTTGGCTCGTGCGGGGATCGGCATGCTGCCATTGTCGACCTTCGCACGCACAGAAAAAGGGTTCGAGACAGGAAGAACAACCTTCCGGCTGACATTGGGGGGCTTTGATAATGCTGAAGTGCTATTGGGAAAAACTCGGCGCTTGCTCATCGACTTGAACCGTTTGATAGCGGAGGAAGATGCGCGCTATAACCGTAAGCCATTGGCGCTTCACTATTCGAGCAGGAATCAGGATCGTTCAAGCGAACTCAACCAATTATGGAGTGGTTTTGGGAAGCAGCTGCTCCAAAGCTTTGAAAAGAGCCGCATCAGTCGACGATTGATGTCGCTACCTCCCCTGGACAGAAATGAATTGCGTAGCGAATTTCTGAATTCATATATTCCTCAACGATTAGAAATATTTCGGTCTCGACTGATAGATAGAGCGATGATCCATGATGAGATGATGGGGAAAGCCATTCGTGGAGCAGGTCAGTGGCTTGCTGATAGGTTGGGAAGGGAATTCATGAAAGATTCTCTTCAAAGACGCCAGGAAACATTCCGATTGCGCACTTATGATCGCACTGTGCATCCAACCCAAGCATATTCACTGCAAGCCGAAATTGCAATCGACGAGGTCATCAATGCCTTGATTTCCCGTCAATCGATTGCGCCCGAACACGTTGATAATATTGCCCAAGCACTGATGAAGGAATTTGTCGGGCTAAATGTGGCCATCGACTCGCAGCAGGAGGTTGATGAAATTTTATTGGACCTGGACTCCCTGATTGCAGCTGAAGAATTTGCTGAATGTTTTACTGATTCAACGTTATCTCCATTTTTGTCATTTTGGAGCGATTGGGATGGGAGCAACAGACCATCGGGGCAGGGGCACCGTTTGGTAGCTGCAGTTGTGATGGAGAACGTACGCCGGAAGGCGCAAATTCTAGAAATTTTGCAGAAGGTAGAACCATCGATATCCGTGAACCCAGAATTAAAATCTGAGATGGATATGCTCCCCCGTCGGAATTCGCGTTTTACGAAATTGTTGAATGAGATTACAAATCTAACTCACCAATTGGAGCAGAGATATCGGGGCATCCTCCCATTTTCTGTTGAAACGACTCCCTTACAACGCTTAGCCACACAGTTTCATTTGCGTCGCGACCCTGCGCGAATCCTTTGGCAGCATAATGATCGGTACGAGCGAAAAATGCTCGAACTTCGGCAGCAGCGTAGCTCAATGCTGGAGTTTTACTTTGCGCTAAATAAAAACTTGCGCAAACAATTACATACACTGATACCCAATATTTTGAAAAATCGCGACTCTGAACCACTTCTACGGCAGGTACTTGGATATCGTGATATTTTGCAGCGCATGGTGCTCACACCGCGCATCAACCAGGGATTGATCACTGCGCGCGATCAGTTTGCTATCGATACAACCGCATACAATTTGCATGAGATAAACTCGATTGCTGGAAAATATGGCAATCCTGGTATGACCTTGGCCTTGCAGATAAGTTTATCTTCGAGACCCGAAGCGCTGATTTCCCTCGACCGCAAAATGCGCACCCAACAGGAGCAGATGCGCAGAGATCATCAGGCGAGTGAACTCTCACCAATATGGCTAATCCCGTTGTTTGAAGATATCGACACTGTCAGGAATATTCGCGACTATCTTGACCGGGTTTGGGATTACGCCACCCAAAGCCGACATACATCGCAATCATCACAGGGCCGATTCGCTGAAATCATCCCAGAGGTTTTTATCGCGGGTTCTGATTTGAGCCAACAGGTCAGTCAGGCAACCGCAGCTCACCTGTATCGAAAAGCAAAGTTTGAAATTCAATCGTGGTTGGCCGAGCATGGGGTCGCAGAAGCAGTCCGAATTAAGCTGGGCAGTGGTGAGCCGATGCAACGTCAGGGGGGATATTTCTCGCACGTTGCTGGTCAACTTGCATTTTCAAATGGCGGCTCTGAAAAACGTCGATTTTCTAAATATCTTCCGGCAGCGGTACGAAAAAGCACAGCTTATGCTGTGACGCCTTTGCAAGGTGTTTTCTATGGGGGAGATTTGCGTACGTACCAAAGCAACCTGTCAGAACAGCTGCGCTTCTTGCCGGTACGAGATTTTGTCGATTTTCAGAATCATGTCAGGATATCGCAACAGATCCATCGCACCGATCTTATCCGCGCCGCTGAAACCATTTCGGAGAGTCGTCTTGGTGCCCAAAACCGGAGTATCCAAGAGTTGGCGCGGATGACGGTGGGAACGAATGATCCCTTAGTCGAGAGTTTTTTAGATGAATTAACCGAAAATTTCCGTCATATTCTTTATGGCCGTGAGGAAGATGTTATTGGAATTCATGCAATATCGTATTTTATAGGAAGATCTTTGCCCCAATTGCGAGATAGACCCACCTCGAGACGAACGCCTGGATCAGGTGTTGAGCGCGGCCAACAAATTCTGGCGAATATTGCTGAGATCATTCCACTTGCTAAGCAAGGTAGTTTGCTGCGAGCCATCGCACATAATCAATCACAAACTGTTGTGCTAGGCGTTAATCAACTCACCACAGGGTTGTTCCGCGCTTTAGAGCGCTTTGCACAGAAAAACTTTTCGGAAGCCGAACGTGAACGAATGGTCGCAGAGCGCTTGCTGCCAAACCTGCCGGTGTATGAAATTCTGAATACATTGCGTATTTATCAAGATTTGAAGAGTGAATTTTTGAAGCAGATTGAAATGGCCTTCCCAGCTGGCAATTCTGCCTTTGTTGCACTGCGAGAGGACAGCGATGCACTGCAACAATTTTTACCCTTACTCCAACAGGAACTTCTTCGTCGTCATGGTGTCAATGTCAGTGATTTCTTTGAAGATGGAGTCTTTGTTCAGAACCTGCTCCCCGCACTTCGTCCAGATTTGGCAGTTCTTTTACAAAAGGATCTTTTTAACACAGATATCGACCGACTGATGAACAACATATCTGGGAGGGTTGCCGCTGAATGGCAGTTTGCGGTAGGGAGGTTGCTTCAACTACCCAATCAAATTGGGTCTTGGAGAAGGGTAATTTGGGATGTGCTGGGCAATTCGATCTATCAATGGGTGCATAGTTTCGCTGAATTGGCAACCGCATTGTATGCTTTTTCTTCAGCCAGATCTTTCGATGCACAACCTGTCGTTTCCGGAGAGACAAAATTGTCCCCAGCCCTGGCGGGGTTCTTCCGCTCAGCGCGCGTTGATGATGAAATGCGCCACTTTCTCATTGGCGCGATTGAGTATTTAACTTCATTTTCCGGGGGAAATATTGAAGTGCCCGTTAGTATCATTAGGGCAATGAATGATGTGGACCGTATTGCTCAAATTGAAGAGAGCGCTCTTCCTTCTGAAAAACAAGATGTGATCCGCTATTGTATGATCCAGATTGCTCGATTGACAGGTGAGAATGGATAGTGTATCGTAAGGATCACGAACATTTTGTGGAATTCTTGAGTAACAAATAGCAAAAAATGCCGGGTGTGGAACGAACGCAAACCTAATTAACTCATGTTACGCACACGTAGGGAGGTTTCCCTGGAAATCCCCTATTTCCAGGGAGATTCTCTTTAGCTTGCGTAACATCAATAATTAACTCAAGTTGTCACCAAACGGAGCAAGCCATCCTTCATGAATTGGAATCAACCCTCCGACGAAATTGCTCATTTGATTCATCACAAATCTATAGAAATCCTTTGCGATGTTGGTTTTAGTGTTCCTGATTTACAAACACTGGCAAAACTAGAGTCAGTAGGATTTCTTGTGGATGATGAGACACAAATGGTTCGAATTACAAAGGATCTCCTAGATGAAGCCCTGCGAACTCTGCCTCAGAACGTTAGACTTTATCAGCGAGGGACCCAGGTGGGTTTGGATTTCAACGAACGCTCACACTTCATGGGCGCAGGTACTCCAGTGAATGTGCAGGATTTGGATACAGGCGAACGCCGCCCGGCAACCTGGCGAGACGTACACAATTTTGTCACACTGCAAGATGCCTTGCCTCAGGTAGATGTCGTACGCCCCACCGTGACTGCGACAGATATTGGCGAATGTTCGGATTTGGTTGAGATCGCCGAACTGCTGATCAATACGCAAAAGCCAATAGTTCACCGCACTTTATCCCCAGATCGTGTTGATGCCGCGGTGGAGATGCTCGCATTGGTTGCGGGGGGAGAACAATTGTTGAAGAAGTATCCAAATTTTGCGACATTGTATTGTCCCATCAGCCCGGCCTATTTTACCGAGGAGAATATTCAGTGTATGCTGCGCTGGGCTCATCATGGTGTGCCTATTACATTGCTGAGCATGGCCATGGGCGGTGCCTCTGCCCCGGCGACTTTGTTAGGCGAATTGGTTGTCATCAATCTGGAAATCCTGGCGTGGGTGGTTGTTTTACAAATTCTATTCCCAGGTACCCCTCTTTTATATGGGAGTGTTTCCAGCGTTCTCGATATGCGTACCGGGATATTACCCCTTGGTGCCCCAGAGCGCGGTATGATCAACAGCGGCGCGGCGATTATGGCCAATTTCTATGGCATCCCCTCTATGTGTGGCGGACTCTCCACCGATGCCAAAGAAGTGGATGTGCAGGCTGGATTTGAAAAAGCCGTCACAGCATTTCCACTACTTGTTGAGGGCGCGAGCATCATCTATGGAGTTGGTGCGGTTGATGCAGGGGCAGCGATATCATTTTCCCAGATGGTGATGGACAACGAATTGATTGCCGGATTACGGCGAATGATGCAGGGCATTACTCTTCATGATCTAGATGAAGAAATTGCCCTGATCAAGGCCAATATCCCACGAGGAAATTTCCTAAGAGAAAATCATACTCGGAGAGAATACAAGCGACACTGGCAGCCAGAATTGTTGAACAAAGATGCCTATGAAACCTGGGTAGTAGACCGAGTGCAAGTTGCCGAGAAGAGCAGGCAGAAAGCGAGGGAGATCCTGGCCTCTCACCAGCCGCCTCGCTTGCCTGCGCAAATCGAAGCAGAGCTCGAACGAATTTTGCGCGGATATGTAGGGGCTAATTTTGCATTGGGAGGTTGAGGTTAATAAAATCGTCTCGGTAGACAACGGCAGAAAACTGATCAGATTCCTGAAAGTGCTGGACCAAGACACCAGATAATAAGATTCCCCTGGAAATCAGTATCATTTTAGACTTCCGAAGTCTTAAAATGCCTGTGGGGCCAACAAGATACTTATAAAACTTCGGAAGTCTCACACCTTTTTAGCAAGCCATATAGACCTTGCGAATGGTTTCGATCACATGGCTGGTGCCGCACCAGCCCTTTCGCAAATAGAGCACATCCCCCGCTTTGACCTCATATTCATCGCCATTATCCCCAATTAGCTTCCAATGTCCTTGGAGGATATAGCATAGTTCATCGCTCTCGCGTTCCAAACGATATTTCCCGGGAGAACATTCCCAAATTCCCGCGTCTCGCCCTTCATCGTCATAAAAAACTTCCATCCAGGCTGTTGAGGGGGCAGTGCCTTCCAGAGCCTGGGGATGCACGCCCGTATCTTCCAGAGTTTGTTCTATGGCTTGTTTGATAACCGGCAGTTTCATAATATGCTCCTAAGAATCTTTTGCTGAATAAACACATTCCCCTTCAAAAAGGGTCATCACAATCTGGGTTTCAGGGATCTGTTCGATATCGATGGCAAAAAGATTCTGATCCAGGATGACCAGATCTGCCAGTTTTCCCACATCGATTGAACCAAGATCATCATCGAGAAAGTTGGCATATGCACCGTTGAGTGTCGAGGCTGCGATCATATCTTCGAGATCGGCGCATTCTTCAATAGGTGGTAGCACGCCCAAATCGCCTGGTTCTAGTTCTGCATCTGGATCTGATATCAATTGGTAATTTGGTTTTCCCCCATACCCCGTCTCGAAAGTAGTCGGGGACATCCGGCGGGTCAAGCCGCAGTAAATGGCAGCCATTGGGTCTGGCTCAGTGACGAAGAAATCGCTGGCGACGGTTACATTGACCCCTGCCTTGAACATACTCTTAAAAGGATACTGTTGGAAAAAAGCGCGCTCTCGACCTAGATAGGGAATGCTCAGCTTCCAAAAATAATCATCTATGATCGTCCAGTAGGGGCTGGTATGGACGCTGAGACCCAATTGACCCATGCGCAAAACATCTTCCTGTTTTGCCAGCTGAAGATGGGCGAATGAATGCCGCGCGTCTCGTTTCCCGTTCATATCCTGGGCGAATTCAAGCGCATCCAGGGTATATCGTGCGGCTGCATCGCCAATCACGTGGACGTGGATCTGGTATCCTGCTGAATCGATTTGGGTAAAGGCCTTCTGGAATGTTTCGTCGTCCCAGACTTTGATGCCATACCAATTGTCGTCCCGGTGCGTATATGGCTCCAGTAGAAAACCTGTCTCTTCCTCGATGACATGATCAGCAAAAAATTTGAAAGAATGGGCTTTGAAATGGGGATGTGTGAACTTCTTTGCCAAAACCTTTCCCTGATCGATCTGTTCAGTGATATCTCCGCCGGGTGACATTTTCCATGAGGCTCGGTAACGCAAAGTTAATTTTCCTTCTTGAGCAAGTTCATCGTAAGCTTCGTAGATGTGGCGCTCATCGAGCCCTAGCATAGCTTCGTGCACTGTGGTGATACCTTTGGCGTTTAGCCACTCCTGAAGCCAAATCAACGACTGCTTGATTTGCTCTTTCGGTGGATTTGGAATATGCTGTGCGACCAGGTTCATCGCCCCCGGCTCCTGGAGCAATCCCGATGGCTGGCCCGTTTTGGGGTCATGCTTGATTACCCCTTCTTCGGGCTGGGGTGTGTCCTTGGTGATATCCGCCAGCTCCAGGGCCTTGGAATTAACCCACATCGAGTGTCCATCGATGGAAGTGATCGCAATAGGGCGAGACGATTCGATCTCATCCAGCCATTCTTTGCGCGGACCCACTTCATCAAAGGCAGAACGGGAATACCCGCCGCCGATAATCCACGCCGCAGCCGGATGCTTTTCTACAAAGGCGCGTATGGCATTGAGATATGCCTGGATTTGATCCTCGCCAGACACGTCGAAGAGTCCCAATCCACACTGGTATATATGGGCGCTTTGGGCAGGGTGCATGTGGCTGTCCACGAGGGCAGGCAGCACCATCTTGCCCTGCAGATCGATCACAGTTGTATCGGTATCAATGTAGGCTTCGACGTCAGTATCGGAACCGACAAAGATGATTTTTCGATCAGCAATCGCTACAGCCTGGGCCCAACTACGACCTGTGTCAACGGTGTATACAGCACCGTTTTTTAGAACCAGGGTTGCTTTCATGCTTATCTTATTCCTTCACCACAAACACCCGATCCCCTGATTGAACGGTTGCTTCTTTTTGCCCTTCACTCAGCACCAGCAAGAAACCACGCCGACCTTTATTCAGGAACTGAAGGATAGATTTCAACTCCGCTGCAGGGAGGCGCTCATGCTGACTTTGGGCAACGAAGTGGCTGAACTCCTCGCACGGTGGTGCGAAACTTACCAAATCCAGCAGCGCTCTATGGCCGGTCTCCGCGCTTTCGATGGCGATTTGCCTTCCAAGGTCTTGCTCCCAAATTTCATCAGCATAATCGATGATGATATTCTCTCCTGCGCTGCCGTCGACCATGTGCTCCCCAAAGCGTGCCCTTATGGCTTGGTAGTGCGATGTAAACCCGATGGAAACCAGATCATCGTCATCATAGGCTTTGTCAGGGTGGTTAATGTGGTGGATATCGAGCACATGCTTCCCATCTGGGGTGATGGCTTCGATGCCCAATGCGTTAATAATCAAGCGCTCTACTTCAACGCGTCTGGTGACGTCATAAAAGTAACCGGAGGGTTTCTCGATTATCAGGCCGTTAGGCTGCACCTGAACTAATTTTACGACCCCGAGTTCTCGTAAATTTTCAACCATAGATGTTAATCCTTACAAGAAGGTGGTTTCAAACATCTTCTATTCTTGAATTGCAGCGATGATTTCTTCTCGATGCTCATCACTGTGTTCAATCATGTACTCAACCATCGTAGCGATATCCCCACGCTCATCTCCCCAAGGATAGAGCAAATCGCCTGGAAATTGATCATCTGGAATTTCCTGAATTGCTTTCCTGAATTCATCACACGCGGTTTCAAATTCATTTAGAATTTGTTGATCAGTCAGCTTTTGTTGCTCTAAAACCGCATTTTGGTTAAATTCAACCTCTTCCTCATCAAGATTGGGAGTAAGGTATTCTGATCCAGCCTGATAAGCACGAAGGGATTTCGCAATTTCCCAATCCCAGGTCGCTATGTGCCCTACGATGTCCCTGACTCGCCAACCAGTTTCTTTATGAACAAGCATATCCAGATCGACATCATCTAATGTTGCCCGGGTAGCCAGGTGAGTTTCAGTTAACTGATCAATGAGGTGTTTCTTTTCTGTGTTTGACATCGGTATCACTCCTTCTTTTAAATCCGATTAGAAGCTATCTTAGTAATGTCATCCTGAGCGCAGCGAA
The DNA here is from genome assembly GCA_964419495.1 of uncultured Anaerolineales bacterium. Classification (GTDB taxonomy): domain Bacteria; phylum Chloroflexota; class Anaerolineae; order Anaerolineales; family UBA11858; genus NIOZ-UU35. The sequence continues at coordinate 64,671 of CAYQQX010000003.1, read as the reverse complement.
GGATCCGGAACACATGGTATCAGAGACTCTTCGGTCGCTTCAACCGCTTCGCTTCCTACGCTCCCTCAGAGTGACAAAAAGAATATTTAGAGATGAGCTTGATTAACATCGTACTCGAAGGAGCTTGGGGTCATACATGGGCCTTAGGGATGCTTTGGCCGGGTAGCGCACACCCGCAATGTCAATTTCATAGGCGCCGCTCTGGATGAAATCGACCGTCACAGGTTCATCTTCGCCTTCCACCGGTCCAACAGCGACAGACGCGCCTAAGGTGTGCCCGAAGCCTCCGGACATGATATTCCCCACAGGTACCCCATCCCGGTAGATGATCTCGCCGTAATACATCATCGGTTCAGGATCCTCAAGCAGGAACTGCGGCATGCGATAGCGGTAGCCGGATTCTTTAAGTTTTAGTAACGCATCTCGACCGATGAATCCGCTAGGTTTGTCGAAATCAACAAAGAAGCCCAAGCCAACTTCCAGGGGCGTATCGGTGTTGTCGATATCGCCACCATAGTCGCGATAGGCTTTTTCTAGGCGCAGCGTGTTCAAGGCCTGCAGCCCGATGTGTTTCAGTTCAAAATCTTTTCCTGCTTCTACAAGGGTATCGAAGACGTGCAAAGAGAATTCGGATGGGATATACAACTCCCAGCCCAATTCTCCGACGTACGTGATGCGGATGGCTCTTACCAGGGCATAGCCAATGTCGATCTCTTGGGAAGTAAGGAAGGGAAAGGCTTCATTGGACATATCGGCATGGGTAACGGTGCTCAAAAATTCACGAGATTTCGGACCCTGGATGTTGAGCACACTGTATGCTGAAGAGATATTCGTTATGATAGCATGGGCATCGGAGGGAATGTGTCTTCGCAGCCAGGCCATCACGGCGGGGATGGTGGCATCTCCGCTGAGAATGAGGAACAGGTCTTCTGCCAGGCGAGTAACTGTTAGATCGGCTTCGATGGTGCCGGTTTCGTTGCACCATTGAGTATAGACACAACGCCCGACAGGCACGGCGACGTTATTGGCGCAGATGCGGTTGAGATATTTTTCGGCGTCGCGACCCTGGACCAGGATTTTGCCCATGACTGAATAATCCATCATGGTGACGTTTTCGCGCGTGGCGCGATGCTCTGCGGCGCTGTATTCGAACCAGTTCTGCCGCCCCCAGGAGTATTCGACTTTGGGGTCAACGCCTTTGGGTGCAAACCAATCCGGATATTCCATGCCGGCATAGACGCCAAAATACGCCCCTGCTTCGGCCAATCTTTGATGGAAAGGAGATTGGCGAACATTGCGGGCGGTTTTTAACTGTTTATTGGGATAACCGATATTGAACATGTACCCGAGTATCTCGACACCCCTGTCTTGCCGATATTTGGGGGTATTCTGGAATGGCAGCATGCGGGCAATGTCGATCTCGGTGATGTCGACATCCGAGACGCCATCGACGATCCATTGAGCCATCACTTTGCCAGCGCCTCCGCCCATGAGAATTCCCAGGGAGTTGAAACCCGCAGCCACATAGAAGTTATCCAACTCGGGTGCCAACCCCATCATGAAGCCATTGTCTGGCGTGAAGCTCTCCGGGCCGCAGAAGAATTTGTGGATACCTGCATTTTCAAGCACCGGGATGCGTTTCATGGCCTCCTCGATGTAAGGCATCATGCGATCCCAATCGGGGTTGATTTCCCCAAAGGTGAAGTTCTTGGGGATGCCGTCCATGGCCCAGGGAGCAGCCTCAGGCTCGAACAGGCCGAACAACACACCCCCCACTTCTTCTCGATAATAAGCGTACTTATCGGAATCCACCAAAACGGGCAATTTGGGGTCAATGCCGTCAATTGGCTCTGTGATCAGGTAGTAGTGCTCCATGGGTTGCAACGGCACATTGACGCCGGCCAGCTTCCCTATCTCTCCGGCCCACATGCCGGCGCAGTTGACTACGTACTCGGCCTGGATCTCGCCCTTTTCGGTAATCACTCCGGTTACCATCTGGTTTTTGATGCTGAAACCAGTGACAGCCGTCTCTTCGAAGATTTGGACGCCGCTCATGCGAGCGCCTTTGGCTAAGGCCATGGTGACATCGATGGGATTGACGCGCCCATCCCCAGGTGAATAAAACCCGGCCAGGAGGTCGTCGGTATACGCCAGCGGCCAGATTTCCTTGATCTTCTTCGGGGAGATTTCCTCCACCTCAACATTATGGAAGCGGTTTTTTGCAGAAATTCGTCGCATTTCCTCCAATCGTTCTGGAGTAGATGCCAGAGTAATCATGCCCACATCTTTGTAGCCGGTTGCCAATCCGGTTTCGGCTTCCAGGGAACTGTAAAGCTTCAAAGTGTAATCAGCCATCTCGATTGAGGTGGCGTCCATGAACCCACCCGCCTCAATTAGCCCAGCGGCATGCCAGGTGGTGCCGGCGGTAAGCTGGGCGCGCTCCAGGAGCACGATGTCTTTCCAGCCCAGTTTTGCCAGATGATAGGCGGTACTGCAGCCGATGACACCGCCGCCAATAATCACGACTCGAGCTTGTGGTGGTAATTTGCTATTCGGTTTCTCCACGTTCTGCCCTACCTTTTTTGTTAGTCCGCTAATTTTGCTGCCGTTCTGTCTGCCGCTGCCAGGATGTTGTCCATTTCTTTTATGGCCTCATCAGGCAGCGGTTCAGGCTGATGAGTTTCATAGATTCTTTTGAATTCATCGTATGCTACATCGCGCGGCTCGCGCAGGTGGCCTTCGGCATCCAATTGGCGGAAGATAGGTGAGTAGTGAAAATCTCGCATGTACACCCGAGTGTGTTTTTCTCTCAAATAATGTCCGCCTGGGCCTACAGCTTTGATCACATCCAATGAAGCATCGAAATCTTTGAATTCGAATTCTTTGTATGTATCATAAACATTCCTGGCGATCTCCGCATCAAGAATGATCTGTTCAGGGTAGATAGTCATCGAAGAATTCAGCAATCCCATATAGCCGCAAATCTCACCACCAGCCAGGGGTATCTTTGCTGAGCCAAAACCTGCTTCGAACGCCGACTGCCAGCCGACATCGGGTGCGTCACTGCTGAACGACCCGCCGCCTAAGCTGGGAACGTTCCAGGCATGGGCTAACTGCACAGCGATCAACGAGACTGGCAAGGGGATATCCCCGATGTATCCACCGGTACGCGGATCCATCAGCGAGGTGATAATCGAATGGAAGACAGGTGCACCAGGGTTCGCCAACTGCATCAGCACCATTGCGCTGACTGACTCTGCATCACCCATAACCAGCGCACCAAGTACTGAAGCTGGCGCAGTTGAGCCCATGTTGGGCATAGCCATAAAACTAACAGGAATTCCTGCGGCTGCATAAATCAACGCGGTTTCGATGCCGTGGCCATCTTGAGCCATAGGTGCTATTGTGCAAATATTGGCACAAATTGGTGGTCGCCGGCGTCTCTCCGCGTCACTTCCCGAGACAACGGTGGCCATTTCTACAATCGCGGGGGCCAGTTCAGGGTGAACGGTTGTTCCCCCGCGTACGTGTTTCAAGGTGTTGGTCAGGCCCGCATGGCATTCGTGCAGTGGTGCAGTTTTGCCGAAATCCTGGGCACTCACCAATGGCCAGAAGAAGCTGAGCATAGGAATGGCGTCACTGATGCGCGCCATCATGGCCACATCCGATTTTCGGGAAGCACGTTTTTCTCGGGTTTCTGGATCAATGACATGGACCCCGCATCCATCGGTGCAAAGGTAAGAGTTACGACCATCGAGTATCAGGTCGAAACGTTCTTCTCGGCCGCCCAACACAAAGCTGCGTGGGGCGGTCGCCATGGCCTTTTTGACTAAATCGGGCTGAATGCGGACGATCTTCGTATCCCAATCCACGTTGGCCCCGTGATCGGCGAAGATCGACAAGGCTATTTGGCTGGGGAAATAGACACCCGTTTCCGACAAGAGCTGCATGGTGCCGTTCTTCAATGTCTCCAGTTCCGAATCTCTCAGAATCTGGATTTTGTGATGGGATGAGATCGAGGTGATATCCGGGGTCTCAGAGTACATTTATTCTCCTAGAATTTTCGTGACCATTCCTTGGGCCAACGCTCAATGACGACCTTGGTTTGAGTGAAAAACTCGACGGCATGTTGTCCTTGCCCGTGGAGAGTTCCAAAGAAGCTGTCTTTCCATCCGCTAAAGGGGAAGAATGCCATGGGGGCGGCGACGCCGATGTTAATGCCCACGTTGCCTGCATCCACTTCATAACGGAACTTGCGCGCCGCGGCCCCACTGGAAGTAAACAGACTGGCCTGGTTGCCATAAATATGACTATTGGCCAATTCGATGGCTTCCTCGATGGTTTTGACATGCATCATGCTCAACACCGGACCAAAGATCTCGGTTTTCCAAATTTCACTGTTGGGTTGCACTTCAGATAAAACTGTTGGACGGACAAACGTACCCCCTTCATAACCTTCGATAGTTGTGCCGCGTCCATCTACCAACGCGGTGGCCCCTTCCGTGGTTCCCAGTCCGATAAGTTTTTCGATGTTCGCTTTGCTGGCCTGGTTAATCACGGGACCCATTTGCACATCTGCATCGAGGCCGTTACCGACAACACGGTTAGATGCCGCGTCGCAAATCATTTCGTTGAAGGTATTGCGTGCTTCTCCAACCGTCACGGCCAGGGATACTGCCAAGCAGCGCTGACCAGCGCACCCAAAGGCTGAATCGGCAACAATTTGGGTTGCCATATCCATTTCGGCATCGGGCATGATGATAACCGGGTTTTTCGCCCCACCTTGCGCCTGGACGCGTTTGCCGTTCTCGGCTGCGCGGCGGTAGACGTATTTGGCCACATTTGTCGAGCCGACAAATGTGATGGCGCGAATATCAGGGTGATCAAGAATGGCATTGACGGCATCTTTCGAGCCGTGCACCATATTGACCACGCCCGGAGGGAAACCAACCTGCTCGATCAATTCGAAGATGAACTGCATAGTCATTGAGACGCGTTCTGAGGGTTTGACGATATAGGTATTACCCGTTGCCAGCGCATAGGGTAGGTACCAAAAGGTGATCATGCCCGGGAAGTTGAATGGCGCGATCGTGGTACACACGCCCAAAGGTTGGCGCAGCATGATCTCATCGATGCCTGGGGCGATATCCTCTGCGATTTCACCCTTCATCATCATTGGCATGCCGCAGGCAACTTCCACATTCTCGATGGCGCGCACCATTTCGGCTTTGGCCTCACCGAAGGTCTTGCCGCATTCCTCGGTGATAATGCGGCCGATCTCATCATGGTTGGCGATGAGTAAATCCCGCAATTTAAACAGATACTTGATGCGATCGTTTACCGGGGTCTCACGCCACGCTGGAAATGCCTCTGAGGCTGCCATTGTGGCTGCATCCACTTCACTTTTACCACACAAGGGCGTTTTGGCGATCACCTCTCCTGTGGCCGGATTGATCACCTCGGCGTACTCGCTAACTTTCGGTTCTACCCATTCATTGTTGATGTAATTCAAGATTTTCGACATATTATTTCACCTTTCGATCAGAAACTTCTAAAGCCTGTTCAACCAGAGCCAGACCTTCATCTAGCTGTTCTTTTGTAATACAAAGCGGCGGGACAATGAATACCATCGTCCCGATGTCCTTTACCATAATGAAGGTGAACAAACCACTATCCAACAACGCATTTTTTACATCAGCCATCACAGCAGCTGAGAATGGTTTTTTCGTCTTGCGATCTTCAACGAGTTCAATTGTTGAGAATAGACCGATATAGCGCACATCACCCACGGAGGGATGGCGCTCCTTGATATCTTCCAGTGCTTTCCCCAGATAGTTCCCCAAATTTGCTGCATTGTCAATCAGACCATCATCGGCATAGACATCGATGGTCGCCAACGCAGCTGCACAGGCCAGCGCATGCCCGCTGTAAGTCAAACCTGCATAAAGATACTCGTCTTCAAAATGATTGGCGATCTCTTCTGAAACGATCACAGCCCCTAATGGTACATATCCGGATGTGATCCCCTTAGCAGTTGTGATGATGTCGGGCTCCACGTCCCAGTTGTCCACGGCGAACCATTTCCCTGTGCGGCCCCAGCCGCTCATCACTTCGTCGGAAATCAGCAGGATGCCGTATTTATCGCAGAGTTCGCGCACCGCAGGCCAATAATCATCGGGTGGTACGATCAGGCCATTGGAGCCGGTGACGCCCTCCATGATGATCGCAGCGATCTTGTCGGGACCCTCATACTGGATGATCTCATCGACATGGGAAATACATTCTCGTTTGCAGGATTCGACCTTCTGCCCAAAAGGACATCGATAACAATACGGATCAAGGAAATGGACCGTCCCTGGCATCGTCGGTTCAACGGCATTACGGCGGTAGTCGCCGGTCAAGGCTACGGCTCCATGCGTGGCGCCGTGATAGGAACGATAGCGCGCCATGATCTTGTGGCGCCCGGTGTAGAAGCGGGCGATCTTGATGGCATTTTCATTAGCTTCAGCACCACCCAGAGCAAAGAAGCTCTTCTTTAATTTTCCCGGGGTGACTTCGGACAGCTTTTTGCCCAGGTTGGCGCGCGCTTCGGTGGCATTTCCGGGATGGACAAAGCACAACTCTTCTGCCTGTTCTTGGATGGCTTTGATCACCTTGGGGTGCTGATTGCCTATATTCTGGTTCATTAATTGGGAAGAAAAGTCCAGGTAACGCTTGCCATCGGCATCCCAAAAATACACGCCCTCGGATTTTGTGACTGGGATGGGGTTGACCTGAGACTGCACCGCCCATGAGAAGAAAGTGTACTCTTTGCTCAGTTGAACGATTTCTTCAGCGGTTAGCGTTTGCTTATCTTTGCTCATACAATACCTCTCACTAATTTAATTTGGAAGCCAGGAAACCAAGAAATTTTTCCTTTATTCTTGGTTTCCGAATAGAAGTTATTTGCTACTTTTGTTCGATCTGCGCATGACGATTACCTTTTTCAGAATCAAAATGGCAGTCCGCGTCCCAGGCCCATAGCTTTTGCTTTACGGAAAACCTCGGGTAATATGGCGGCATATTCGCCCCAGATTCCTAGCGCAATAAAAACGATGATCTCATCTGGGGATTCGCGTCCAGGTACTTTCTCTGCGACAATATCGGGCCATTCGGCGTACACGCTTTCCTGGCTGAATTTACCTTCCTTGATCAATTGGATCACTTCGGGAATCCTGGGGCTGACATATTTCCATCGATCCAGGACCACTTTGTCGGCTCCGGTGATCACGTTGTGGGCGACTTCTTGATAAGATCCCAGGCGCGCCACAAAAGTTCCCGGTTTCAGCCAATCCAGGTAAACCAGTTCTTGACTTCCCGTGGTTACCGTAAAAACAATATCCGATTTTCTAACAGCACCTTCCCGATCATCTAGAGATACTGCTTCAACAGAAAATCCTAATTCTGCAGCAAGATCTGTCGCGCAGGATTGAGCTACTTCAGGAATAATATCTATAAAAAACGCTTGCTTGAGCTTAAAGCGTTCAGCAAGCGCCTGGAGGTGAAGCCGTCCCAATGTGCCAGCTCCGAAGATTGTCACCGTATCAGACTCGGGTCGTGCTAAGTAGGCTGTCGTCACGGCTGTCGAAGATGCGGTCTTTAGTCCCGTCACCCAATCGGCGCCCATGAAGCACGCTGGAAGACCGGTTTCATAATCAATCAGGATAACTTGTGAAGACGTAGTTGCCCGGTTATATTTCTTTGGATTGTCAGGGAAGTAACTGAACGATTTAACATAAGCATACTCTTCCCCCGCTATGTAGCCTGAAAAGGGTTTGATGAAACCGTCATCATTGACATTCATATAGAACTTGTCGCCCTCGACATTTCCGACCGCATCTTCTTTAATGCCTTTCTCTGCTAAATCGACTGCTTCGGCCACTGAAAGGGTTTGCTGGACATCTTCTTCGGTCAGGTAAAGAATCTCATTTGGGATTGGCATGGAAATCGCTCTCCTTTTTCATTTTCCATTTTTTTCGATAGATATTTTGTGTCCAAATAAATGGTTTTTCGTTCGCGGATTTGAAGGATTATTCACCTCCATAAGGATGTTTTACTTCTGTAATGCCCGCCCAACCATAGTTCTCTTTGGCAATACGTAGATACATGAAAGTTTCCGCTTCTTTGACGCCTTCAACGGCGTGAAGTTTCTTTGAAAGGAAGTTGAGTAGGTGGGTCTTGTCTCTACAGACAACTTCAACATGAAGATCATAGCTGCCGGTGACTAATACGAGATATATAACTTCCTCAAATTGGGCAATCTCATCGGCAATTTCTTCCAAACGATGAACATCTGCCTTTACACCAATCTGAGCCATGGTTGCAAAACCCATCACTAGGGGGTTTGTTACGGCTACAATCTGGAGAACGCCTTCCTGAACAAGGCGTTGATATCGTTGACGGATCATGCCTGTAGATACCCCCAGTTGTTTGGCAATTTGCGCAAATGGGGTCCTGCCGTCTTCACTTAGTATTTTGATGATTTGGAGATCTATATCATCAATTTTTGCCTGCCCCTTTAGATCAACATACTGCATATTACCCTCGATTCTGCACTATTTCGTGGCACTATATCACAATTGTGAAGAAAAATCAAGAAATATATAACAAAATGGTAAAAATATCTGCGAATTAATGCATAATCGGTATATGTCTATGGTATACTGCTTCCAATTGCGAATCCCACAATCTGTTTTTGTAGTTATCTCTTGCATCGATGAGTACGCAATTTTAGGAGGCACACATGGCAAATAATCAGCCACAAGCAAATTCTATAAGCGATTTACCTTCTCATGCACAAGTCGTGATCATCGGAGGTGGTGTCATTGGCTGCAGTGTCGCATACCATCTTACAAAACTTGGGTGGAAAGATGTATTACTCTTAGAGCGTAAAGAACTCACCTCAGGGACGACCTGGCACGCGGCTGGCTTAGTTGTAACACCCAGCGGAGATGAGCAGTACGTCGAGATGGTGACCTATACACGGGAATTGATTAAAAGCCTTGAGGCGGAAACCGGCCAATCCACAGGGTTTAAAGATATTGGATATTTGCAGCTAGCCTGCACGCCTGATTGGCTGGAAGAAAGGCGCCGGATGGCGGTTGCGGCACGAAAACACGGGATCAATTATCAAGAAATCTCACCAAAAGAGGTCAAAGAGATGTGGCCGCTGGCCGATACCAATGATGTGCTCGCAGGATTTTTCACGCCGGAAGATGGGCGCGCCAACCCGGTTGACTTTACGATGGCCCTTGCAAAAGGTGCAAAGATGGGCGGCGTCAAGATCCTCGAAGAAACTGAGGTCATTGGAATTAATAAAGCGAATGGACGAGTTACAGGCGTTGTCACCAATAAGGGCGAAATAGAGGCCGAGTTTGTGGTCAATTGTGCCGGGATGTGGGGTCGTGAGTTAGGGAAGATGGCCGGGGTCAATGTGCCATTGCAGGCAGCCGAGCACTATTATTTGCTTACAGAACCGATAGAAGGGGTTCGTCCAGATTTGCCGATTATTGAAGATTTTGGCCGCTACTCTTATTTTAGAGAGGAAGTGGGGGGTCTGTTGGTTGGCTTTTTCGAGCCTGTGGCTGCTCCCTGGGGCATGGATGGCATCCCAAAGAATTTTACATTTGGAGAAATCAAACCCGATTGGGACCGCATGATGCCTTATGTTGAGATTGCCATGGAGCGTGTACCAATACTCAAAGATGCTGGCATTCATAAATTCTTCTGTGGTCCGGAGAGCTTCACCCCCGACGGTGGCCCACTGATGGGGGAAGCGCCAGAGTTGAAAAATTTCTACGTTGCGGCGGGGTTGAACTCTTTGGGCATTCTTGAGGGGGGTGGGGTAGGCAAAATCATGGCCCAATGGATTGTGGATGGCTATTGCCCGGTCGATCCTCTAGACATCGATATCGCCCGCTGTTTCCCTTTCCAGGGAACGCAGAAATTCCTGACGGATCGCACAGTAGAAACCTTAGGTCTACAATACAAACTCATCTATCCCAATACGGCCAACGAGACCGCACGGAACGTGCGCCGAACGGCTATCCACGACAAACTGGCCGAAGCGGGAGCTTTCTTCGTCAATGGTATGGGCTGGGAGATTCCCGACTGGTACGCACCCCCAGGAATTGAAGCCAAAATCGAAGAATATTCATGGGGTCGCCAAAATTGGTTTGAGTACCACGCTGATGAACACAGGGCCTGCCGAGAAGATGTCATCCTCATGGATGTCACGTCGATGTCCAAGTTCCTGGTTCAGGGGCGCGATGCCGAAAAAGTGCTCAATAATATCTGCGCTAACGATGTCGCAGTTCCTGTGGGAAAGGTCGTTTATACACAATGGTTGAATGAGCGCGGCGGTATGGAAGCAGACCTGACCGTCACTCGCCTGGCAGAGGACAAATACTTCATTGTCAGTGCTGGCGATTTCTACGGCCATGACCTGGTGTGGCTAGATAAGCATATCCCCAAGGATGCCCACGCCTTGGTTACTGATGTAACCTCGGGTTATACACTGATGAATATGCAGGGCCCAAAGTCGCGCCAGCTTGTCAGCCGACTGACATCAGCAGATGTCTCCAAAGAAGCTTTTCCCTATATGACGGCTCAAAATATCGATATCGGTTATGCCATGGTGCAAGTCATGCGCGTCACCTTTGAGGGCGAATTAGGCTTTGAGTTCTACGTGCCGGCTGAATTCTCAGCCCATGTGTATGAAGCTGTTGTCGAAGCAGGTCAGGATCTGGGGTTGAGGCATGCCGGTTTCCAGGCACTCAATTCCCTCAGGATCGAGAAGGCCTACCGCGAATACGGGCATGATATGGATAGCGAAGATACACCCCTGGAGGCTGGTTTAGGTTGGGCAGTTAAATTTGACAAGCCAGGGGGATTTATTGGCAGGGATGCGCTCCTACGCCATAAAGAGAGCGGGCAGCTGAAATATCGCATGGTTTTGTTCTTGCTCGATGACCCGGAGCCGCTGCTTTATGGTAATGAAATCATCTACCGCAGTGGAGAGATCGTTGGATACCTGCAAACCGGCTCCTATGGCTTTACCCTGGGCGGTGCCATGGGGATGGGGTTTGTTCATCATGAAGGCGGCGCCACAAATGAATTCATTAACAGCGGCACTTATGAAATCGATATCGCCGGTGAACGCTATCCAGCCAAGGCATCGTTGCGCCCGCTTTATGATCCCAAAAACGAGAGGGTGCGAAGTTAATGATATGTAGCTAGAATGTCAAATATCAAACCAATTTGCCCAAAATTTAGCCTGGATGTGCTACGTGCTGATGAAGTTGAATCTATCCAATCGGCTACGCTGCACCTCCTAGAAACTGTGGGGGTGCGATTTCCTTCAGAGAAGGCATTGGAAATCTTTGCTGATCATGGCGCGGCGGTTGACGGAAATAGCCACATCGTAAAGTTATCCCCCGACCTAGTACTTGATGCAATCAGAAGAGCGCCCCGCACCTACCAATTGGTGGGACGGGAAAAGGGGAATGAGCTTTTCTTGGATGGAAATCGCAGCTACTTTGGGACAGATGGCGTTGGAGTAGAGACACTCGATTTTCTCACGGGAGCACCGCGCACATCTCAAAAAGAAGACGTTGCCAGTATGGCACGAGTGGCAGACGCGCTGTCATCCATCGCATTTTATTGGCCAATGGTAAGTGCTCAAGACTATGGGGCAACCGCGGCGTTGCATGAAATTGAGACCAGTTTCAATAACACAGTCAAGCACGTTCAGACAGTGACATCCGTAAATCCAATTCTTGCCGAAAATGCCGTTCGTATGGCTGAGATTGTGTCCGGAGATCGAGAAACCATGCGGGCAAAGCCACCACTCTCGGCGTTAATCTGTACAATTTCACCCTTGAACCAGGACAAAGAAGCCATCGAAGCTGCCATAACCTTCGCCAAAGCCAGCGTTCCTGTTGGATTTATGGCCATGCCCACGCTTGGCTCCACTGCACCAGCCACGACGGGTGGGGCATTGGTTGTGGGAAACGCTGAATTGGTGAGTGCCATCGTCCTGATGCAGTTGGTTGCACCCGGTGCCCCTGTTTTCTATTCACTGTGTGCTTCCGTTATGGATCCACAAACAGCCGGATACATTGTAGGCATATCAGAGAAATATTTGTGCAATACTGCCGGAATTCAGTTAGCCCACGATTGGGGGGTTCCCGCCCTGGCTGGGGCATTCGCCATGGACAGCCCTGAACCAAATTCATGGAAACTGGGGCGGGACAGTGTGTATACAGCCCTGATGGCTGCCATGGCTGGTGCAGATCTGGCTGAAGGACTGGGGATGATCAAGTCTTCAACTTTGCTGGTGCCAGAACAAATCATCTTTGATGATGAGATATATCATACCCACCGTACCCTGGTAGAAGGGATTGATACCAGTATTGATGGCTTGGCAATGGATGCGATCAAGAATGTCGGACCAGGGGGACATTTCCTTGGGCAGAAGCATACCCGAAAATATTTGCGGGAAATTTGGATACCTGAATTATCTTATCCGCGCATATCAATGGGAGAACCACCATCTCCTGATATTCGTATGCGCGCCAGGGCGAAATTCGACAAAATTCTGACTGAGCATGAACCTGAGCCACTGGACAAAGCCTTACAGAAAGAACTGCGGGATATACTAACCGCTGCATCCGAACAAATAGAAAGGCATGGACCATGAAATATTTTTCAAAGTTTCATAACCGTAGCAAAAACCTCAGACCACCAGATCTCTACGAATATTATGTTGATAATTACTGGTTCAAAACCGTCGATTTGGAGAACCAGAAAATCAACGAACCTCTACGCGGTAGTCATAATGCGGATGTGGTCATCGTGGGAGGAGGTTTTACAGGCCTTTCTGCTGCGTATCATATTCGCCAGAGGTTTCCCGACAAGAAAATCGTCATACTTGAAGGTGCCTGCTGTGGGTATGGTGCTAGTGGACGCAATGGCGGCTTCTGTGTTGGGAACGCCTTGCTCGATTGGGAGCAACCTGACCCTGAAATCCGAATGGGAAGTATGGAAGTATCCTATTACGGACTAAATTTCGTCAAGCAAATGATCTCAGAATATGGCATCGATTGTGATTTGGAAGAAAACGGAATGCTCACCGTTGCCTTAGATGATAAGCAGATTGAAGAACTGGAAGAATACCGGGATGCATTGAGCTCGTTTGGGTTGGAATCATCCATCCTCCATGGGGAAGAATTAGAACAGGAGATCAAGTCCCCGCTCTTTGTGGCTGGATTGTCGCAACCTCAAGGCGCCATTCTCAATCCAGCAAAACTAGTCCGGGGTATGAAGCAAATCGTCGAACAGAATGATATCGAAATATTTGAGCGGACCGTTGTTACACGCATCACACCAGGGGTAGTCCATAATGTAGATACTGAATTAGGCGAAATTCGTGCGCCTATCCTGGTATTAGCAGTGAACGCCTATGCCCACAAACTGGGGTTTTTCCAGAACCGGGTATTTCCAGTAAGTGTTTATCAAATCGTGACAGAACCACTTAGTGAATCTCAGTGGGAATCGATTGGCTGGGGAAAGCGGCAGGGGTTATCCGATGAGAGAATTATGTATAGTTACAGCATTCCTACTGCCGATGGACGCATATTGATGGGTGGAAGAGATTATACGTATTATCACAATGATGCCATCAGCTCTGGAAACGATAAAACCGTTACAAAACTTGTTAGGGATAACTTGTTCTCGTTCTTCCCACAATTAGAGGGTTTGCAAATCGAACATACCTGGGGGGGAACGAATGCTTTTACCATCGGAAAAGTTCCTGCCGCAGGTGTGATGGGGGATCATAAAAACATCTTTTACGGATTTGGGATTAGTGAAGGTGTCCCTACCACGCAAACCTTTGGCCGTATCATTGCTGATCTGATGGTAGGCGAAGCGAACAAGTTTACCAACCATTTTATTGTCAACCGCAGGCTGCCCTATATTGGGCCCAAAAGCTTACGAGGTATATTTGGCAAGGGTGTCAAGTGGACGATAAAAAATTTGGGATTTTCGCCAATCCATTAAATTGAAATCGACTATTAGCGTGTGTAAAAGGGAGTAGACAATGAAATACTTTTCAGAATCGCAGAATAGGCGCAAAAATCTCAGGCCACCTGATCTCTACGAATATTATGTCGACAACTATTGGTTCAAAACCGTTGATCTTGAAAACCAGAAAATCAATGAGCCGCTGCGTGGCAGCCACAATGCGGATATAGTCATTGTTGGAGGTGGCTATACTGGTCTTTCTGCTGCGTATCACATAAAGCAAAAATTCCCTGAAAAGCATATTGTATTGTTGGAGGGGGCTTGCTGCGGCTATGGCGCCAGTGGGCGCAATGGCGGATTCTGTATTGCCACAGACCTTATCAGAGAACTGGATGAGGTAGATCCCGAAGTCCGACAGAAAAACCTGGATGTTTCGTTCTATGGTCTCAACTTCATCAAGAAAATGATCGCAGAATACGATGTCGATTGTGATCTTGAAGAGAATGGGATGTTGGGGGTGGCACTTAACGATAAGCATATTCAGGAGCTCAAGAAGTACCAGGATCGATTGATGAGTTTTGGCCTCAACTCCACATTTTTGCATGGGGCGGCATTGGAGACTGAGATAAAATCACCGCGCATGATTGCTGGATTGAATATTCCGCATGGTGCAATTCTAAATCCGGCAAAACTTGCTCGGGAAATGAAAAGAGTTGTTGAAGGTGTCGGAGTGAAGGTTCGGGAACGAACTGTCGTAACTCGCATCACCCCTGGGAAAGTAAACCTTGTGGATACTGAGTTAGGAGAAATCCGTGCCCCTGTCCTTGTTATAGCCTTGAATGCATATGCTCATAAACTTGGATTCTTCAAGAATCGTGTATTCCCAATCGGTGTTTTTCAGATTGCCACCGAACCCCTAAGCCAAGATCAATGGGAATCAATTGGTTGGAAGAATCGTCAGGGTCTCTATGACATGCGCACGATGTTCAGCTACTTGGTGATGACTCCAAATAAACGCATTGTGATGGGCGGTTCGGGAGCTGAGTATTATGACAACGATGCTTTATGTTCCGGAAATGATAAAAACTTCACCCGACGAATCCTGGATGATCTGTTTGCTTTCTTCCCACAATTGGAAGGTATAGAGATCGAACATGCCTGGGGTGGTACCACTACTTACACGTTGAACGAGACCCCATCCGTGGGTGTTATGGGTGATAATCAAAACATTTACTATGGCGTTGGTTTGAGTGAAGGAGTTCCAACAACTCAAACATTTGGTCGTATCATTGGTGACCTGATGGCGGGTGAATCGAACGAATTCACCAACCACTATGTCGTTAATCATCGGGTTCCATATGCCGGACCATCTCGAATGAGAGGTATCTTTGGGCGCGGTGCCAGATGGATGTGGGAGAAACAGGATAATTAACCATGACATCATCAAAGAAATTATCTAAAAGAAAACCCCTGAACACCGCAATTTGTCCTCTTTGTGGTGAACCTAACCATTGTGCTGTCGCTGCAGACCCGGCAGCTACCGAGTGCTGGTGTGAATTTGTGGAATTCCCGAGGGAATTGCTCGCACTAATTCCCGAAGATGCAGTCCGTAAAACTTGTGTTTGCCAGAAATGCCTTAATGAATATCAGGAATCCAGCAACGCGGTTGATGGTTCTTTATAAATAAAACATATTGATAGAGGTGAATCGTGCCCCAAGGAAGTAGAAAATTTCATTTGAACGCTGAAGAAAAAAAGCGCCTGGGGCTTGATCGACCGATTACGAGGAGAGACTTTGGCAAGCTCATGATGGTCGGGGCTGCTTCCCTTTTAATTCCTGGGTGCACTGGTTTGACATCCCAGTCTGGTACGTTGACTATTGGGGGGAATACTGACGACTCACGTTTCGTGTGCCACCAGGTTCGCGATGCAGAGCATCTCAGCCAGGGAGCGGAATATACCGGCGAACTATATGATCTGGTTGTGGTTGGCGCCGGGCTGGGAGGGCTCACAGCAGCCAATTTTTATAATCAGGAGCGTCCGGAAGAGAAAATTCTGCTGCTTGACAATCATGCTGATTTCGGTGGCGTTGCCCAGCGCAATGAATTAACCGTCAAAGGTCAGAATATCATTGTCACCCAAGGTTGTGATTATCAATGGAATATTGATCCGGAATACCGGGATGTAAGAAAACTCTGGAGAGACCTTGGGATTGATCTTTCCGCAATCAAATTTGCGGCAGAAGCCTATCAAGATAACATGTTCATCGATGGCCAATGGGTAATGGATTTCTGGGAGACAGGTTACAACAGCGCCATTTCACCCTGGTCAAAAAAGATCCAGGATGATTACGATGCTTTATTTGAATTCCTCGAGACATTTAAGTGGACGCCTTGGTCAAGAGTTAAGGCGGAATTGGCTGAGTGGGACAAAATCAGTTTCAAAGAATGGATGGAGGATATAAATGGCTGGGATCCGCAAGTGACCCATCTAATGGACATGTGGGTCAGGTCAGATTTTGGAGCAGGCGTGGATACCCTTTCTGCGGCAGCAGGCTTTTGGAATTATTCGGGCGGTGAAGGTGTTAATTATAAATGGCCAGGTGGTATGTCCGGGTTTGCACGTCATCTTGTAAACGCCCTGATCACTAAAGCTCTCAACGGACGGGATATTATCACTGGAAGGATTGACTACAAAGCTCTTGATCGATCGGAAAATAATACCAGAATTCGGCTGAATTCTACGGTTGTCGAGGTCAATCATGAAGGCGCAGCTGAACACGCACAATATGTTCTGATCAAGTACATTCAGGGCGGAAAACTATATAAACTCAGGGCGAAATCGGTAATTATGGCCGGTGGCGGGTATATGACCAAACATATCGTAACGGATCTGCCTAAGGAGCAGAAAGAGGCGTATGACAAATTCCACTATTCTGTTTATACAGTAGCAAATGTCTGGATAAACAACTCCAGGGCGTTAGATAATCTGAACTTTGGTTATTCGGGCGGAATTTGGAACCCAAGAATAGCCAACTACCTCACTATCGCCGACGGTATCACGGAAGCGGGAAATGCCCCAGATCGTGATCCGGAGAGGCCCAATTGCATTACCATGTGGTGTCCCCAACTCCCCGATCCCGGATTTGATGGTGACTATGAGGAGCAAACCAAGCGAGCGCGGACTGACATGAACAATCGATCTTTTGAGGAATATGAATTTTTGCTTCGCCAGGAGTTGTTAGATGTTTTTGGTGAGGCTGGATTTGATCCCGCAGAGGATATCGAAGGAATTGCACTTAATCGTTGGGGACATGCTGAGATAATCTGCTATCCGGGGTTTGCTTTTGGCAGTGGCAGTTCCGAAGAGCCAATCCCCGGCGTTCCCATTTATGATGCCGGCCAACGCTTTGGTCGCATCGCTTTTGCTCACACCGATCTAAACGGGATTTCTGATAACCAGGGAACTACGAGGATATCTAAGCGGGCTGTGGATGATTTGTTAACTCATGATACGTAGGATCACTGGAAAGTTAGATTAGAATAAATCACTTATAAAAAGACATGACACACCCCAGATTTAATATTCTGGATGTGTCATGTCTTTTTATCCCCATCCTCCCGCTTCGCGTCCCCCCTTCCCCATTTCTAATGGAACGGGGAAGGGGGTATTACGCAAAAATAGGATTCCAGCAGCGTTCTGCGCTGCTGGAATCCTATTTTTGCGATTATCAGCGAGAGAGTGGTATCCATACACACTCTCTCGCTGCCCCGGCACAGGAGTGCCGGGAGTGATAATCTACCGAAAATCTAGATAATTCTTAATTATTGGATGCCTCATGTTTGCTGAGCAATAAAGTCCTAAAGCGTCTGAATCGGGAAAAGATGATCGGAAGTTCCCTGATGAGATGGAAATTAAGTCGCGCACCAAGGATATAGCTGAACAAAAACTTTAGAAAAAGTGAAAACCGTTCAAAAATAATCCTTTTTTTGAACGGCACTCTTTTAGGCGTCTGCTCTACACCATGATTGGGTTTTATGCTGTGTTATCTGATTTAACCCATAACTTCTTCCCACTTTTCTCGCAAAACCCCATCCGGATCATTTTCCACACGTGGGTTTACATTAAAAACCATTTTAGGTTTTTCTTTCTCGTTATACTGTGGCCATGCCGGAAGTTCAGAGTGGTTGGGATCACCATTGCGGGCAAAACTGATCCACGCATTTTGAATTTGCTCTATTAATGCAATGGGTGGGTTGTCTCCATAAATTTCATCTTCTTCAACATAAAATACAAAAGGGATTTCAATTGCGTGATGAGCTCCCATTTCAGGATTAATCGGAGAAGACCATTCAAATAGATATTCCCAGGTAGGGCTATGTTGCGACTGGGCAGCAGATAATCGTGCATGTGTGGAGCGGAAGTGCCCCCAAGTAGCCATATCAATATAGTTATCCGATTCACTTTTATCCGGGTCGTAATCTGTATGGCACTGATAAAGCTCATCAATCTGATCATCTGATAGGCGGAATACATGTTTGTATAACCCCATCAGGGCCTCGCGGGGAGTGTTGCGCATCGATTCAGAATAATAATTCAGCCAATAGTGATATTCATCTTTTGTGCTGCCGTGCATCAAAAGAATATCGGATGTGTTGCCCTCGGCAATATAGTCATAAGGATCTTCCGGTAGCACATCTCCATCAAAAACTGGCATGAACATCCGGTCAGCCATAAAGGTGGCTTCTTCAGTGACTTCATATGTGGCAGAGCGAATCTGTTCTTCACTCAAGTTCATCAATCCGTTGATATCGTCCACCCCGCATGAATCCATAAATGCCTTTCTGTAATGAGGCCCGCGTTTTTTGTGAGTACGGCAATGATGGAATGTTCCACTCTGGTCAATCACCTTGTTGAACAAGCCTTTAGCCCCGGGTGTGACCATCAGTGTGGCTACACTCGTACCCCCCACGGATTCTCCGAAGATGGTTATGTTTTCTGGATCTCCACCAAAGTTTTTGATATTGTTTTTAACCCATTTCAACGCAGCAACCTGATCGAGTAGGCCATTGTTTTTGGAACTGCTAAATTCTTCTCCACCCAGTTCATCCAGATATAGCCAACCTAAAGCACCCAACCGATACTGTATAGACACCAGCACCACATCACCGCGTTCGGCAAAAAAGGTGCCATCATACCAAGGATCATTTGTGCCGCCGGTAAAAAATCCACCACCATGTATCCACACCATGACGGGCCGATTTTTATTGTCATCCAGCCCTTGTGTCCAGACGTTAAGCAAAAGGCAATCTTCACTTTGTGACCCCATAGAAACTGCTTCCCCTTCATCATAAGGCTGAATACTGACAGGGCCGAACTTGGTGGCATCTTTTATGCCTGTCCACGGTTCAGGGTTAACAGGGGCCTTGAACCGCAATTTACCAATCGGTGGTTTGGCATAAGGGATACCGGTAAAGCGAAGTACATACTCATTTACTTTTATGCCTTTTATTCTTCCCCAGGTTGTACTTGCGACTAAACCCATTTTATTTTTCCTTTTTCATCATGCTGATGATGGCTCATTCTCAACCATCGCACTTTCTCGAAACCTAGCGCCTTGCATCAGTGGTCGGCCATCGGCCAGCCCCATTACATGCGGTTGTTAGACGGTATTTTTCTATGTTCTCAAAAAGAATATACTGAGCTAATACTTTGGTGCCCAATCTTCACCCCAGACTTCTTCCCACAAGAAGGGTCGCGTGGAATTGGATTTGACGACGCCACCCTTCCAGAGATCCCATCGGGGATTTGCATATTTTGTAAAGAAATCATCAACACGGGTACTGAGCTCCGCTACTACTTCAGCATATTTGGGATCTTGTGCCAGATTCACCCGCTCATCCGGGTCATTTACAAGATCATAGAGCTCGTGTTTGAAGTCGTACTCTTTATTTTGGACGCGCTTCATAAAGAGCCACTGGGATGTTCGAATCGCGCGGGTCTCCTCTTGTTCCATAAAGATTTCATCACGGAAATCCTCTTCTTCAGCGCGCAAAAGTGGACTTAAGCTGAGGCCTGAAACATTTTCGGGGGAGTCGAGTTTGCAGTCCGCGATATCCAGAATGGTGGCGAATATATCTGATGTTCCAACCAAGTTGTCCACCTGCCGGCCCGGTTCTTTGAAATCGGGATGGCTGATAATGAGCGGAATGTTGCTTGTCGCGCGATGCATATTCGAGGGCCAGGTATCTTCTCCGTGTCCCCAAAATCCATGCTGGCCGTTCGACAGACCGTGATCGGCGGTATAGATGACGAGGGTATCATCCAACACACCTTTTTCTTCTAATTTCGCGATCACCTGCCCAACCCCATCATCGACCATGCTCACCTGCGAATAGAATTGCCGTATGTAGAATAGGTTATTGGGCATTTCAGGGAGTTCTTTATACCAATCGAAATCATAATCGGGCAATTTCTCCTTGCGGATTAGGACCCAATCGATGAGTTCTGGGGATACCCCTTCGCGCGGTACGGAGTCCATGGGTAACTCCGCATATAAGTGTGAGTAGCGATGTTCTGGTTCGCTTTCATACATCTCTCCGTATGGAGCGTTGTAGGTCAAGAACAGGAAAAAGGGCTCGTCCTTATCAGCCTGTTGATCGATATATTCGACAGATTTTTTCGTGAAGTAATCGACAGAGTGCTCTTCTGCAGTCTCGAATTTCCCATTGTCGTTCATCTCAACCCCATAGAATGAATCCATCATGCCCTTTGCCATCGTGACCCAATGGTTGAAGCCGTTTTGCGGTTTATCGGCAAATCCAAGATGATATTTTCCGATCAGGGCGGTGTCATAACCCGCCTCAGCGAGCTTTTCTGGTAGGGTTTCGAATTCGGCGATGGCGTTGTAGTTTTCAGGCCATTGGTCCATGATGTCATCATCAAGCCAGGTGTGAATTCCGTGCTGTGAAGGCATAAGCCCGGTAAGCATGGATGCCCGGCAAGGGGAGCACATGGAATTGGGGCAGAAAGCATTGCTGAAACGTACACCATTGGCAGCCAATTTGTCGAGATTAGGTGAGAAGATCTCATCGTTTCCATAACAGCCCATCATGTTGGCAGGCTGGTTGTCGACGAAAATCAGCAGGATATTTGGTTTACGAGAACTCATGGATTCCTCTCTTGTTTCAAAGAATATGCTACACATGAAGAAAGCTGACTTAATACTCTGGGGCCCAGTCGTCTCCCCAGGTTTCCTGCCACAAGAAGGGCC
The DNA here is from genome assembly GCA_964419495.1 of uncultured Anaerolineales bacterium. GTDB lineage: Bacteria > Chloroflexota > Anaerolineae > Anaerolineales > UBA11858 > NIOZ-UU35. Next base: position 43,335 of record CAYQQX010000003.1, on the reverse strand, counting down.
GCGTGGAATTAGACTTGACCGTGCCTCCCTTCCAGAGATCCCAGCGGGGATTGGCGAAATCTGAAAAGAATTCATTCAGGCGGGCTCTGAGCTTTGCTACCACTTTGGCATATTCGGGATCTTGTGCCAGGTTTATCCGCTCACCTGGGTCAGCCACCAGATCATACAGCTCGGGTTTGAAGTCATATTCTGTGTTTTGGATGCGCAGCATGAAGAGCCACTGAGATGTGCGAATCGCCCGAGTTTCCTCTTGCTCCATAAAACTGACATTATCCCAAACTGAATTATCACTTTCAATTAATGGTCTCATACTTCTTGCTGGGCTTTCTTTAGCAAATGGCAGCTCCAAGCCGGCATAATCTAAAATTGTGGCATATATATCGGTTGTGCCGACCAGAGAATCTACGACCTTTTGCTTATTCCTATCATCAGGTGCTTTAATGATTAACGGGATATGATTTGCTTCACGATGGGTATTGGATGGCCAGGTATCTTCCCCATGCCCCCAAAATCCATGCTGTCCAAGTGACATGCCGTGATCAGATGCAAATATAAACAGCGTATCGTCAGCCAAATTTTTGTTTTCTAAGGCATCAAAAACACGGCCGACACCATCGTCAACCATGCTTATCTGTGAGTAGTAATTGCGAAGCGAAGGAAGGTCATTGGGGATCTGAAGTAATACATCATAGCCTTCATCGCCATAACCTTTTTCATTTAGAATCGCTATCCAAGCAATCGCCTGCTTACTAAGCCCTTCCCGGGGTACAGATAACATTTGGCTGCCACGAAACCGATCTGCATAACGGTTTGCGGGTTCACCTTGAATCGAGGGCCAGTGACCGTATGGTGCGGGATAGGTTAGAAAGAGAAAAAATGGCTTTTCATTTTCTTCACTGCATTGATCGATATATTCAACAGCTTTATCCGTAAAAAAGTCAACGGAATGTCCGGGATGCTTATATCTCTCATCACAATCTATAATGTCATTGTCATAAAATGACTGGACATGGCCGATCTGCATGGTTACACATTTTTTAAATATATCAGTGGCGCTCTCTGCGTTGCCCAGATGGTACTTACCAATTAAGGCTGTATCGTAGCCCTCACGAGCGAGTTTTTCCGGTAAGGTATCAAATTCTTTAATGGCATTCCAATTATCGGGCCAGTCATCTTGATAATACTCATCGATCCAGGTGTGAATTCCGTGTTGTGAGGGCATTAATCCCGTTAGAACCGATGCCCGACAAGGTGAACACATTGCATTAGGACAATAAGCCTCTGTAAAAAGTGTCCCTTCTTGTGAAAGACGATCTAAATTAGGCGTGTAAGCCTCAGCGTTTCCGGCACAACCCATAACAGCACCGGGATGATTATCGACATAGACCAGCACAATGTTCGGTTTTTTTGTTGCCATTTAGGTCCCTTCAAATCCTGTTATTTTCATTTTGAAGTGGTTAGAATTCGGGCTTCCAATCGTCTCCCCAAACTTCCTCCCACAAGAAAGGTCGGGTAGAGTTGGATTTGACGGTCCCCCCCTTCCATAGATCCCAACGCGGGTTGGCATGTTGAGAGAAGAAATCGTCTAAGCGGTCACTTAACTTTGCGACTACATCGGCGTAGTCAGGCTGCTGCGCGAGATTCCTGCGTTCATCAGGATCATTGACCAAATCATATAACTCATTCTTGAATCCATATTTGGTATTTTCCAGACATTTCATAAAAAGCCACTCTGATGTCCGAATTGCACGAGTCTCTTCTTGTTCCATAAAAATCTCATCTCGAAACACCGTGGTTTCGCCCCTAAGTAGCGTGCCAAAACTTTGACCAAAAACAAGCTCAGGAGACTCGAGTTCGCAATCTGCAAGATCAAGAATCGTCGCAAAGATATCGGTTGTTCCTACCAGATTGTCTACCTCCAGACCCGCTTGTGCGAACCCTGGATAACTGATCAGCAGCGGGATACTATTGGTTGAATGGTGCATATTCGAAGGCCAGGTATCTTCTCCGTGCCCCCAAAATCCATGTTGGCCATTCGACTTGCCATGATCGGCGGTATAGATGACGAGGGTATTTTCTAATACCCCCTTCTCTTGCAGCTTCGCCAACACCTGCCCGACACCGTCATCTACCATGCTCACCTGTGAATAGAATCGCCGCATTGCAGGTAAATTGTTAGGCTGCTCCGCGAGCCGCCGGTACCAGGCGAAATCTTCAGCAGGATATTTCTCTTTGCACAACAAGATCCAATCAATGAGTTCTGGACTCAATCCTTCCCTAGGAACCGAGTTCATCGGTAAATCTGCATACAGATGGGAGTAGCGATGGTCTGGATCCGGGACATTTCCGTAGGGGGCGTTGTAAGTCAGACAAAGAAAGAAAGGCGGCTCGTTTGGGCTGGCATGTTCGTCAAGGTAGTCAAGCGATTTTCTGGTGAAATAATCGACCGAATGTTCGGGGGCCATGTGGCGGTGACCGTTGTCGATCATTGGGACGTCATAGAACGATTCCATCGTCCCTTGTTCCATCACAACCCAATGCTTGAATCCGTTTTGGGGTTCATCTGCAAACCCGAGATGATATTTCCCGATCAGGGCGGTGTGATAACCTTGTTCCGCTAGGATTTCCGGCAAGGTTTCAAATTCGCCAATGGCGTTATAACCTTCGGGCCAGGTATCCATAAGATAGTCATCGAGCCAGGTGTGAATTCCGTGCTGTGAAGGCATAAGCCCGGTGAGCATGGATGCCCGGCAAGGGGAGCACATGGAATTGGGGCAGAAAGCGTTGCGGAAGAGCACCCCTTTGGAAGCCAATTCATCGAGATGGGGTGAGAAGATCTCATCGTTTCCATAACAGCCCATCATGTTCGCAGGCTGGTTATCAACGAAGATCAACAGGATATTGGGCTTGCGTGAACTCATAGATATGTCTCTCTTGAATAGAAGATTATGTCTGGGGTGGGGATTTGAGTAAACGGCATGCGACTTCAGCCAGCAAGGCCGCGCCAATCGGCAAAGCATCTTCATTGATGTCGAAGGTAGGGCTGTGAGCGGGTCGCGGTGTATCGTCAATGTTCACGCCCAGCCAAAACATAGCCCCAGGGGCCAACTGACTCATATAACTGAAATCTTCTGCGCCCATTTCCGCCTCGCAGGTAGCTACCTTGTCTTCACCTAACATCTCACTGGCCGTCTGGCAGATGAGTTCGACCACCTCGGAGTCATTATACAAGGAGGGGAACCCCTTTTCTATGGTAAGTGTGTAATTCCCGCCAAAGGCGCGGGTAAGGGCGAATGCCTTTTCTAACTCTTCCGAGAGCTGCTCACGCACCTCCGTGTCAAAACTGCGAATTGTGCCCATCATTTCTACACTATCAGGAATCACATTGCTCGTATGCCCGGCGTGGATCGCCCCTATCGAGATGACTGCCGGGTCGATTGGCTTGATGCGCCGCGCCCGAATGCCATGAATGGCGTTGATCACCTGAGCGAGAATAAAGGTGGGGTCTACCGTATCGTGGGGATATGCTCCATGTCCGCCCTGCCCAATGATGGTAGCCTGAAAAGAATCTACGGCTGCTGAAGCATTGCCGCTGTTGATCTCAATTTGTCCTGTTGGGGTACTATCATCTACGTGCAATGCGATGACCGCGTCCAGACCTTCCAAAGCGCCATCCTCGATCATGCGCGTGGCGCCTGACTTAAGTTCTTCATCCCAATCCTCTTCACTCGGCTGGAAGAGGAACCGTATCTCCCCTGGAGGCCGGCCAGGCATCTCCGAGAGAATGCTAGCAACCCCCAGCAATATCGCCGTATGGGCGTCGTGGCCACAGGCGTGCATCACGCCAGGGTTCTGAGAGGCATAAGGGACATCATTGGCTTCTTGCAGTGGAAGCGCGTCCATATCTGCCCGAATGCCCACCACTGGGGAGCCTTCCCCCAGGTGGCCGACCACACCCGTCTTTCCAACTTCAGTTTCCACTCGTATTCCCATCTCATCCAAGGCTATTGCGACTATCCCCGCGGTACGGGTTTCTTTAAACCCTAACTCTGGGTGCATGTGGAAATCGCGCCGCCAAGAGATAATTTGATCCTTTATCTTTATCGCTCTGTCAAGCATATTCTTTTCCTTTCATAGATGTGATTTCCTATTCCACAGAATAGCCAGTACGTTACGCTGAGAATGTAGCAGTGTGAAGTAGACGGATTGTTGATTCAGATTGATGCATCATTATTCTTGTTTTCTTATCACCCCTTCTTGCATCACGAGGCTGACCTTTCTCATCACCTCGATATTTGCCAGGGGATCTCCATCAACGGCAATTAGGTCCGCGAGTTTACCGGGTGCCAGCATGCCAATGTCTTCCCAGCCCATGGCCTCGGCCGCCCACCCGGTTGCAGCTTGGATAGCCTGCATTGGGCTGCAACCATACTCGACTAAATTGTTCAGTTCGATTGCCATTGCTTGTTCTCGCCAGGTACTGATCCAACAATCAGTTCCGACTGCTAGCTTTAAACCTGCTCCCAAGGCATAAAAGATTGACTCTTTCTTACGGGCTACCAACTCCCTGGACTCCGCAAGCGCTTTCTCAGCAGCAAGCACAACCTTCGGGTCATCAGATTCGAGATTCTTTTTGTACATCTTGTCATACAAGGTAGTTACTGTCACAGTCGGGGTCCAGGTAATCCCTTTTTCTACTGCAAGATCGATCTCTTCTCGAGAGAGAGCTCCATGCTCAAAGGTATCGACACCAGCATTTATTGCCATACTTTGAGATGGGGGTTTGCTTGTGTGACAGACCACCTTGAGTCCCAACCGGTGCGCCTCGTCTACCGCCGCGTCTAGTTCATCTTGGGTAAGATCGGCGCCATTGTTGGCAAGCTTAATAAAATCTGCGCCAGATCGTATTTCTTCGCGCACCGCGCGGCGAAAGCCATCCTGACCATCTGCCTGGTTGGAAAATTTTGGTAGGAAATGACAATGTCCGCCAGTGGGCGTGATCATGCGGCATGCTATGTAAACCTTGGGTCCGGGGATCCAACCATTTTGGATTGCCCACCTGACCTCTGGCATGACACCGAGAAGGCCACCTGTGTCACGCGCCGTAGTGACACCTGACATTAGAGTCTTGTAAAGATAATTGCTGGCCTTTAGAGCAGCAGTGACCGGGTTGTAGACCTTCAAATTATCAGATGTATCGGTGTAGGTTCCTGAGTCTGGCTCTTCCCAATAATAGCTAGGATGAACATGCATGTCGATCAGGCCGGGCATTAAAGTTGCCTCGGGCAGATCAATGACCTGGGCATTGGGATATTCTGGCGCTCTATCTGCGGGACCAGCATAGATGATGTTTTTGCCATTAATGGCAACCACTCCAGGTGAAATTGGTTCCGCGCCTGTGCCATCAATGGGAGTTTTACCGCGAACGACAAGATTGACCTGTGTTTGAGACATAAATCTCTCCGGTGTTATGAACGACTTTTTTTCACACGCTGTTCAAAGAATATCTGATGTGCATCTGGTTATCATTCGTATTATTTCTCACGACACCTTTGATTTGCAGCCAAATGACGATCTCTTAAGTTTTTGATGTGTATGCGTGTGCGGTGGTAATCATCGTATCAATCAACCTCGGGTTGGTGTCCAGCGGGAAGGGGCTTCCCGTACTGAGCAAAAAGCCTTGTGCATCCTGACCGATGCGCAGTTGCCGGTTTGCCTCGGCCGCCATATCTTCCAGAGATGCGTTTTATCCATAGCGCACTGCATCAATATTACCCAAGACTGCTACCCGTCCGGCGACCTGCCGCACCACTTCTTCAAGCTCGATCACGAATTTCTTCTTGCTCTCCTCCACTCCCACGGCCGCGATGTCGAGCTGAGCAATCCGCTCGAGGCGCGGGATCACGTCACCGCAGATATAGTGGATCGGCCGTAATCCAAGGCCGCTCATATGTTTAAAATAGGGTTGATTGTAGGCAAAGACAAACTCGTCATAAGCGCGGGGTGAAATAATATCCGCCCCAGTAAAAACTTCCTCGACATAGACCCCATGAATACCAACTTTTGCCCAAACCTCCATCACTTTCTTTGTGACTTCCAGTTGGCGCTCCAGGAGATAGTGAAAGAGTTCTGGTCGTCTGCGTTGGATGACCATCAGCCCCTTGAAACCGAGAACGTCATAGGCGTCAGAAAAGGGTGTGTCAAGAATGGTGGTGATAAATTTTGAATCGCCATAGTCGGCCATTACCTGGCGCGGCAGGTCAAAATCTCCCCGCTCCAGCATCGCATGCAGGTCAGGGAGTGGCAGACGAATATCAACCTGTTCCTCGCTCTGGATCTTTCCTGATGTATCCCAGATATCCTTCGTGGAATCGTGTTCGGATGTGTGCTCCATAGTACCCCTGGGAAGCGGGTAGGCGTGCATGGGTAGGCATGCGCCCGTGTGCTGGTCTTCGTAATGGAGTACACCGTCCTTATCAACGATTTCAGTTCTCTCAGCCCAGGAGCGGCTCGCCCCCTGCCCGATTTCCATCCAGTCCGGTCGATCCTTGAATATACCGTAAGCCTGATAGATAGCCTGCGCTCGATAGCGGGTATCCTCCTGGTGGTCGACAGGATAGCGGCTGAGTCCTCGCATCCGCTGACGGTATTGCTCGATGTAATAGTTGCGCTCGAAGTCTGCCAGAAAGAGAATCAGATAAGCAGGTGCAGCTGGGATCTGATCGGGTGTTTCACCCCTGAGAGCCTGAAACACTCGTTCCTTTGATGTCGACATAATATGCTCCCTGGTATTACATATCAGGCTAATGTAAACATTTTCTTTGGCAGTTATCCGTGGGAAGGTTTAGAGCTAATCTCTATAATATTCCTGTCTATAGAAAAAATCTCATCGTTTTTTTGTTTTGCTTGACCTCTCGTTTCAGATAACATCTTCTTTACTCACTCATGTATATGGGTTTTCTGTTTCAGAACGAAGTTCCAATAACGTTTCCAAAGCCTCAATCCTCCCGACATAATTCTCGCTCTGCTGTTTCAACAATCCGAGTCAGTTCACTTTGTTGGTTTTCGCTCAACGGTTCTGGGTGGTGATTCTTCAAAATCCAATCGGTTTTTTCTCTGGCAACCTCAAGCGGGTCGCGGTATGTTCCATCTGTATCCGGAACATATACAACATCTGAAAAGTTTAACTTGCGGAAAAACTCTCGGGTATGCTTTTCCCGGAGAAAATGGCCGCGCGGCCCCACCGCTTGAATGACATCCAGGGCCATTTGGTCGGGGCTGGTATCTAATCCCGCTGTAGCGTCGCAAACATTACGATAAATTTCCCTTTCCAAAACCAGTGCCTCAGGGTATAGCACGGTGCTGCATCGCACCAATCCCATTCCGGCACCAGTTTCTGCGCCGCATAACGCGCCCAGCAACTGACTCTTCCCGCCAGCCATGCTGCTTTCCCAACCCAGTTCATGGGCATCCGAGCCACCCATTGCTGCCAGCGTGGGAACACCCCACATGTGCGCCAACTCAACACCAATGGCATAAACGTGGCTGTTATGGCCGTAGAAAGCTCCTGTGCGTGGGTGAGTCATGCCGGGCATCAAGGAGTGGTATATGGGTGCGCCAGGATACGCCATTTGGATTAAGACCATGGCTGAGACAATCTCAGCATCACCTTGAGATATCGTCCCGGCTAGTGTGGCGGGCCCAGTAGAACCTGTGTTGGGCATGGACATAAAACCCACTGGGATTCCAGCCTCAGCTGCCACCAATGCGGCGTCCATACTCTCAGCATCCATAGCCAGCGGAGCAATTGTGCAAACCAGCAATGAGAGGGGAGGGCGTTTCCGCATTTCCTCCTCGCTGCCAGCCACAACTTTGGCCATTTCCACTGCATAGCGTGTCGAAATATCCTCCACCAGGGTCGGAGTCTGGACGTGCTTGAGGGTATTGTTGAAGGAAGCATCTAACTCATGCAGTGAGGGGGAAACCGGGTGATCTTGTGCGCTGACCATAGGCCAATAAAAACTGACCGAAGACAGGTAATCGGAAATCCGGGCTGATTTGGCAACATCATCCTTGATGGAAGAGCGAAGTTTTCGGGTCACATAGTCGATGGTCTTTGCCCCGGTTCCATCGGTAGATACATGCGTGACTCCCTTCGTTAAATCAAGATCGAATGAATCTGTGCGTCCACCCATGGTGTAGTAACGCGGCGCATGGGAAAGGGCTTCCAGGATCACTTCCGGTGATAGCTTAACTATCTGCGTGTCGAAATCTACTACGCCACCATTTTCTGCATAGATTTTCAATGCTCTCGTAGAAGGACAGTGAAAACCTGTCTCTTCCAGGATTGTAAACGTGTTGGATTTAAAATTCTCCAGTTGCTCATCACTGAGAATCTGAATTTGATAGGCTGGAATAACCGGTTCTAGTTGGGGTGTTTGGTTGATCATCTCTTCTCCGTATATAGAATGCCCAGCGCCATCTTCAAAGCAGCTATCAGCATATCGACATGTTCCTTCTGGAATACTATCGGTGGGCGAATTTTTAGTGTGTCGTAATTTTTCCCAGTTGTTCCAATAAGAACGCCATTTGAACGCATATGATTCATGATGCGGTCGGCCAATCTCGGATCAGCTTCGCCGCCAGGCGTGACGATATCAATGCCCTGGAGCAATCCCGCTCCGTGCAATTCACCAATCGCGGGACATTCTTTTTGTAATCGGACTAAACCTTTTCTCAGGTATTGGCCTACTTCATGTGCATTTTGCTGCAACTGTTCCTTTTCAATCACTTCCAGCACAGCGAGCCCAGCGGCACATGAAACCGGGTTCCCCCCAAAGGTGCTGAAATAGCCCGTTTCCTTGGCCAGAACCTCAGCAATTTCTGGACGGGTTACTACTGCTGCAAGGGGATGCCCATTGCCAATTGGTTTTCCCAAAGTCACAATGTCGGGTATTACATCATCATATTGAAAACCCCAAAAATTCTCCCCGAAGCGTCCAAACCCACCCTGGACTTCGTCTGCGACACATAATCCCCCAGCGGACCGGGTCTTTGAAAAGAGCGTTTGGAGATAACCCTGTGGTGATGTGAAAATCCCATCACTCACAAAAGATGTATCTACGATCAGCATTGCCGGCTGATGGCCTTTTTGATCCAAGGCTCTGATTGCATCACTGATGCCGGAATCTGGTTTGTGGAAGGTGGTGTTTGATGTCGGCGCGAGCAGCGTTTGTACGTGCGCTGGCAATTTCTCAAGAGAGATACTTTCGGTGCTGAACTGTTTAGTAGCCGTACTGCTGCCGTGATACGAGAATTCCGTAATTAGTGCGCCATTGTTGCCAGATACTAGTTGCGACATCTGCCAGGCAAGTTCATTGGCTTCTGATCCGGAACAAACAAACATGCATACACTCAAAGGCTCTGGCATCCGATTTGTGATTTGCTCGGCTAGTTCGAGGATCAGCCCATGCATATAGCGTGTGCTTGTATTCAAGCGTCGTGCCTGTTTGGTTATAGCATTTACTACATGGGGGTGACAGTGACCAACATGGGAAACATTGTTGTATGCATCTAAATATCGATTGCCATCCACATCATGTAGCCAGACACCTTCACTGTCCACGATATGCAGTGGATTGTCGTAGAACAAATAAGCGCAGGACCCTAAGAGGCGCATCCGACGAGTTAAATGAGATTGAAGGGTTTCTTTTTCCGCTTTTTGGCTCGGACTGGCTTCCTCTGCTTCCCATAAACCACAAACCCTGAAGAATTTCTTGGTGACATCTGCTGGATCTAGCGCTCTCCATGCATTTAATGTGGCCCACGTTTCTTCGACGCCCCCAGTGATATATTCTCGATTGTTGGGGTGAAGGGTCACTCGCCAGTAAGCGATGACATTCAGCATTGTCAAGCGAGCCGCGATCAGATCATAGAGTACGCTCAGTTCAGCATCTTCAAGCGGAATTATTTTATGGTAACCAGCGACAACTTCTGCAGCTGCTCGCAGGAGATCATCCTGGCAGCGCAGCATGGGTGCAATTGTGGTGGCCAAATCAACGATCAGGAGCGTGTGAGTCATGTCCCCGAAATCAATAATTCCAACAATGCTTCCCGGATCATCCTCTGCCACAACGATATTATCGAGCGTTAAGTCATTATGAACAATCTGCGCCCTTAGCTTGGGTATCTGGGGAAGCACATTCAGATCAAAGCGATCCAGAAAGTATCTGGTAAGTTCGTGATGATCCGGATCAGTTATGTGGTGTAAAAACTGCCTGAGTTTAGAAGTATGTTTCAGATCCCATAACAACTCATAATTTGCTATTGGATGAAAAAAACCTCGCAAACTGCGAGCGAGTCTTGCCAGGCAAGCACCCATGGGGCGTAGCAACGACAACTCTGCAGGGTCATACTCAGGATAGGCACCTGGTAAGTAGGTTAGTACGCGCACATCGTGTTTTGTGCCATCTTCGGATTGGACATGCTCAATTGCTTGCCCATTTAGAGAATATAATACCTGAGGCACAGGTATTCCTGGGTCTGTTATAGCAATATGTTCTAGTGCTTTGATTTGCATATCAATGATAGCGGTGTCCTCAGCACTGTTGGCGATTTTTATTACATATTTCTCCCCCGTCTCAACTTTGATACGGAAATTCTTGTCTCTCTCGCTATCCAAAGGAGATAGGTTGCCAGATAAACCGAATAACTTTTTGACCAGAGCTCCTACTTGCGTGTCGGAAAAATTTGGGGCTGGGGTTTCAAGGAGATCGTCCTGATGTGGGGGTTGGTTTGTGGTAGTCATATTGATTAACTATCGAATAGCATATCTGAAGCGTTGCAAAAATTTTAATGATCACAAAGGCTATCCAGAAAAAATCAGGTGCAGCAAACATGAACAGCCGCAATCCAAGAACTGCGGCTATTGTTTTCAGGAGTCACTTTCTGTCCGTTGGATGGATATCCCTCGTTTTTTCAATTCTTCAATTAAGATGTCCGATGGAATATCGCGAGTAGGTGTCAGGAGTCCACGTTTTGTGATCTGTCCATTTAAGATCATTTGGGCACCGATGCTGGCAGTAAAGCCCACGGTGCGTTGCATAGCCAGTAGGCCTGTTTCCAAATCGCGGCGGTCAACCATCTGGTATATGACGCGTTTAGATTTTCCATTCTTTAAACCAACAACTTCGATACGAAGCCCAGCTATATCTCTTTCTTTTGGTCCGTATTGCAATTGTGGAGCCAAGAGGTCATGAACAAACTGCCGTGGAGATACTTCATTTTCCCCAACAAGGATAGGCTCTTCTTCTAAGAATCCCAGGTCGACTAACTTTTTCCAGAAAGCTGCGTGTCCTGACCAGCGCATGGAATACCGGCCAGTGTCGGTAATGGTATCGGCAATTTCTAGAATATCCAGATACTGGATAGCATCACCATTGTAGTAGGCTTCCATTGTACCCAGGTCACCCATGTCTACATTGTGAATATACGCTTGGTCAAACATTTCGCCCGGGGTTATGTCGACAATTTCCCCGCCTTTCAAAAAGCGTGCAGAGCGATTATAGGCGCTCAGTACACCGGCAAAAATCCAAGAGATCTTGTACTTTATCGGGTTGTCGGCTGCTTTTGGTTCAGGGACACCAGTTCCATATGCATGTAATTCGTGGACTTCATCGAATTCCCTGATCGCGCGCCCCGCAAGCACGAGATCGATCCCGGGATCTAGCCCACATTCTGGAAGAAGTGCTATCCCACGTGCTTTAGCTTCTGCGCCAAGCTGCACAAATTCAGGCAATATATACGATGTTTCAATGAAATGAATCCCGTTCTCAACCGCTAGCCGGGCCACATCCAGGCGTAATTCTTTTGGCAACAAAACGATGACGGCTTGCACACGCTGCATTTGTTCTGCAACTTGTGCCTTATCACGAACATCCAATTGTATAGGTATGACCTTATCGGTCTTAAGTGTATCTACGAAAGCGGTGAGATCTTCATAATTTTTATCTGCGGCAATGACTTGTGTGACTGCTGGACTACCGACCAAGTCATGTATGGTTGCTTTGCCCTGAAGCCCAACACCTAATAGTAGTATTTTCATCGGATCTCCTTTGTATCTGATTCTAGCAAATTGGCTACTCGGTTCTTTTACATTGTTCAGCCGAAATTTGGATTTTTTCTGAAATAATAACGTCTTTCCATCCTGGCTTAGTGAGATGGTTTGCAACGCTGCAGCCGACCACCCCTCCTCCAATGACCAAGACTTTCGCCTCCTTTGGAAATTCCCATTTCAAGCTGTTTCTACTTTGCCCTATCAAATTCCTAACTCCAATGATTTTTTATCCGCGGCATCCATGATCTTATCTAATTCTTTTAACACATCCTGAGGCAGTGGCTCAGGATGGTGGTTTTTCTCCAGTTCCTTAAACTTCTCGAGAGCGACATCACGTGGTTCTCGCAGATTACCATCTTGATCGTGTTGATTGAAGATGGGAGAATAATAAAAATCACGCATGTGGTTTCGGGTATGTTTCTGGCGTAGGAAATGGTTCCGAGGACCAACCTCTTTTATCACGTCCAGGTTTACGTCAAGATCCTTAAATTCAAATGCCTTATAGGTTTCATAGACATGCATGGCTATCTCAGCATCCAACATGATCTGTTCGGGATAAAGCGTTGTGGATGAATTCATTAATCCCAGATAACCGCATATTTCTCCCCCAGCCAGGGGGATTTGAGCGCCTCCAAATGCACCTTGAAAAGCAGACTGCCAACCAAGGTCACCAGCATCACTACTGAAAGTGCCGCCTCCCAGACAGGGCACACCCCAAGCATGGGCCATTTGAACCGCGATAAATCTCAACGGTAAGGGCATACTGGCAATGTAACCTCCAGTGCGAGGATCCATCACCGAGGTGATGATTGCATGAAATACCGGCGTACCCGGATTTGCTAATTGCATTAGAACCATCGCACTGACTGATTCAGCATCCCCTTGCAAGATTGCCCCCAGAACAGACATCGGGGCAGTTGATCCCATATTAGGCATTGCCATAAAACTGATCGGGATGCCCGCGGCTGCATAAATCAAAGCGGTTTCAATGCCATGTTCATCATGACTGAGGGGCGGAATTGCGCAGATATTGGCGCAAATTGGAGGGCGTTTCCGCCGCTCAGCCTCACAACCAGCAACCACAGTCGCCATTTCTACCAGGTAGGGTGCTAGCTCAGGGTATACCGTTGTCCCGCCTCGAACATGTTTTAAGGTGTTTGTTAGACCAGCGTGACATTCATGTAAAGGAGCAGTTATTCCGAAATCCTGAGCGCTGACCGATGGCCAGAAGAAACTGACCAATGGAATAGCATCACCAACGCGGGCCATCATGGCGACATCTGCCTTTCTCGAGGCTCGTTTTTCGCGGGTCTCCAAATCGATCACATGCACACCGCAGCCATCCGTTGTCAGGTATGAGCGACTGCCATCCAGCGTCAGGTCAAAACGTGGTTCACGCCCCGCAAGAACAATATTGCGTGGTGCAGTTGCCATTGCTTTATCGACCAAATCGGGGGGGATGTGCACAATCTTAGAATTCCAATCAACCTCAGCACCATGTTCAGCAAATATCGTTAACGCTTTCTTGGAAGGATAATACACCCCAACTTCCGCTAATAGCTTGTATGTCCCCTTACGAAGGCTGTCAATTTCAGATGGACTTAATATTTCAATCTTATGGTGAGATGAAATCGAGATAATTTCAGGTGTTTTGGAATATTTTTCCATTATTTGTTTTTCCTCAAATATTTTTCTGGAGCAATGGACTCATGAATTCGGAAGACAAACGTTAAAATCGAATCAAGGAATTATTTTTAGCATTCTCAATGTGCTTTTTCATGGCTTCTTCCGAACCCGATTTATCTCTTCGTCGCAGCCTTTCAATTATTTCATAATGCTGTATTGCAGCCGCAGCAGCAATTTCGACCCTTGCAATTTTTGGGTCATATCCAAGCACGATTTCCAATTCGTTTAGTAACTTTTCCACCATACCGGCCAAACGATTATTGCCAGATGCACGTGCGATGATTTGGTGAAACTTCAAATTTAGCGCATGTGCATCCTCATATGAATGAGTTAATTTTTCTGATTGTAGGCTTATTACTAATTCTTGTTCTAAACGGATGTTCGTTTCCAGCAAACTAATATCTTCATCTGTAATTTTCTCTGCTGCCAGCCCTGCTGCTTCAACCTCAAGAATACTTCTGAGGTGGAAAATTTCTAGCATGTCATGAACAGAAAGGGATTTCACCTGATAACCTAATTTTGGAATAGGTTCAACCAATCCCTCTGAAGCGAGTATTACTAATGCTTCTCTTATGGGTGTTCTGCCGTACTCAAACGTTTCAGACAACTCGGCAATGCTGAAAATTTTTGTTGATTCCAACTTTCCGGCAATAATGGCCTTTTTAATTTCCCGAAACGCTCTGTCTTTTTTTGTTATTGGATTTGACATGATTGCATTTACACTCTCTTTATATTTGTGGTTTGTGTTGATAGAAATCTCAAATGACAGGGGAGTATTAACATTTCAATTTACTTCAAGAAAGACAAGGTTGGTAATGGAGCGTATTCTAAAGAAATCAATTAATATGTTTAGTAATATATTACTATAATATCGCGACCATGATAATTTTGCAACATCTCATTTCATCAGTGTGCGTTTCTGTTTCGGGGGGAATTCTTGTCCGCCCCCCTAGAATTGAGGGTCGGGGGGCGATGGTAGAGTAACTCCGACTGAAGAACAAAATGTATTTTTGAAATCTCACTCCCAAACTGAATTACGCTCCTTTTATCAGAAGGAGTTGGCAATATATCTTGGAGATTGGGTGTGATTTTTTAGGAAATTACTAAAAAGTCTTGAACAACTTTGAAGATGATCTAATCAATTTGAATGTCTGGGTTCTACTACAAAGAATTTGATAATAACGAAGGCAATCGTCGAAACAATCAAGGCAGTTGCAAACATGCTTTGGTATCCCCAAATTTTCACCAGACTCCCTCCAATCAGGGGCGCGAGTAATAGGACTGGACCGGTTAATGTTTTAGACATACCAATGTATATTGGCCGGTTTGCTTCCGACCCGAATTCCATAGCGATATTTTGATCGGCAATGTACTCCCCTGAATGGGCAAAACTGATGATCCCAAATACCAGGTATAACCCCCAGACCGATTTAATTGTTAAGATGGCAAATAATCCCACTATCAAGAAAACGTTGCTGTATTCAATGACTCGTTTATATCCCATTTTATCCCCAACTGTTCCCCAAATCCCATACCCCACAATTTCAGAAACCAGCATCACGCCGGTAAAAACTGCTGAATACGAAAGGGGCAGGTTGAATTTCTGGATCCCATAAACGGTAATAAATCCCAACCCCATAAAACTCAGAAATACGAATCCCCGATTTACTAGATACATCCCAAAATTATGATCTGCCCTAAGAATTCCAGTGATACGCCCCCAGATTGGGATCTCTTCTTGCGGAGCCTGGCGCTCTATCGCGGGTTCAAAATTCATGTATAAGAAAACATACGAAAACATCACGCAAACAAAACCAATCAAAAACATATATGCGTAATTCACTGGATAAGCAAAATTGACTAGCAAGAAGCCAGTCAGTACAGCGCCAATCATCCCCATCAGTTTTCCCAGAATTAATGCCGTACCCCAATAACGCCCTCGGTGAGAAACAGGGATGACGGTGGCAATTAACTCTTGCCAGGGCAAGGCCACTAATCCGCCTGAAAATACTTTGATCCCATAGATTGCTAAAAACAATCCGATAGCCAAATTTGTGTCCATCATCGAGATGAAGAAAGTACTCAATGCCAGTAGCAAAAATGGCAGCCGGTCGAGAGCTCCCAAAGCCCGAACCAAAGGCAAACGTCGACTCTTGCCTTCCAAATGTCGGGCCAAAAATATTTGTGGCAAAAACCAGCCAGCTCCTTCCAAGGCTGGTATCAGCCCAATTAAAAGGGGCGAATCTGTGAGCGTGCTCATGAATACCGGCAATATGGTATACGCGGCTACAAAACTATCGCCAAAGAACCAAAAACCTGCATCCATCACGTTGACGAAAAAATTGCGCTTAAAATATTTCACAATTTCGGGATGCAGCGCGTGAGCATTTTGGATAGTAAAGAAGTTCCTCATAATGTTAGTGCGGTGATGTTCTAAGATCGTAGACGTTTATTCCGAGGGTCATAGGCCGCTTCCGCCAGCACTTGCGCGCGACGGCGACGACCGAGGATCTCAATATCGAAGGTGGTTCCTGGCTCAGCATATTCTGGGGGAACATAGACAAAGGCCAGGCTTTTTTTGACGGCATACCCATATGCGCCCGATGTTGTTACGCCGATTACTTTATCACCATCCAGCGCTGGTTCACTGCCGCGCACCTCAGCATCCACTGCGTCCACTTCTACATAGACAATATTCCAGGCCAACTGCTCTTGTTGGCGACGTATCAACGCTTCCCTTCCGACGAAATCCCCTTTGTCGAAGTCCACGAAACGTAGCATACCGGCCTCGATCAAAGTGATCTCGTTGATCAACTCTATACCCCATGAATAATAGGCTTTTTCTTTGCCCAGGCTGCTCAAGGCATACATGCCAAAATCTGCGATGCCGAATTCTTCGCCAGCTTCCCAAACTGCATCATAGATGAATTCGAGCTGTGCGATGGGCATGTGGAGTTCCCAGCCTAGTTCGCCTACATAATTGATGCGCAACGCACGCAGCTTCACCCCGGCCACCTCGACTTCTTTTCCTATCAGCCAAGGGAAGTGGTCATTTGTCAAATACGTATTTGTGATTTTTTTGAGTAGATCACGACAACGAGGTCCGGCCAAGACCAGCGTGCCCCATTCCTCGGTGATATTTTCGATGATTACTTCTTCATTATCGCGTTTACTTTGGTCGAGTTGATCGCTGCTGCGGATGTTCGCGGCTGCGGCTGAGAGCAGGTAAAAATGTTCCTCGCCCAGGCGTGTTACTGTATATTCACTTAGGATGCGACCCTGGTTTGATAAGCCGTGTGCCAGGACAATGCCGCCATCCCGCTGGGATACCCGGTTCGCTAACACCCGGTTTAGAAACGCCACAGCATCAGGTCCGGTCACCTCGTGCTTGGTGAAACTGGAAAGGTCCAAAACGCCCACCCGCTCGCGGACCGCCCTGCACTCATCACCGACCACTTCGAAAATATTGTTGCGCCGATAACTTTTTTCTTCCTCACGGCCATCCAGAGAAAACCACTTGGGGCGTTCCCAGCCAAAGGTCTCAGCGAAATTTCCGCCTTTGGCTTTTAGTTTTGCATACAATGGGCTGGTGCGAGCTGGTCGTCCCGCGGGGCGCTCCTCACCTGGCAGGCGCAGAATATACATGAAGCTGAAGTCTTGGTGCGCTTTGGCGCGAGCGTATTCTCGATCGGCGTAAGGTCCAAAGCGGCGCGGGTCGACGCCGACCATGTTAATGTCAGCATCTCCATGCATCATCCATTGCGCCAAGTATTTTCCAGCACCAGCCCCTTGCCCAATCCCCATATTTTGTCCACAACTGAGCCAAAAATTTCGCAGCCCAGGAGCGGGCCCCACCAACGGATTGTGGTCTGGAGTGCGGGTGTTAGCCCCATTGATGACACGCATAATCCCTGCTTCGGCAAATAAAGGCATGCGCTCCATGACGCGTTCAAGCCCGGGCATAATGATATCGAAATCTGCCGGAAAGAGTTCGCTCTCTGAATCCCAATCCTGCCCTGGCGAACCATACCAGGCCTCCTGGGTATCGCTGCGCTCATAAATGCCTATCAGTCCTGAATGCTGTTCCTGGCGATAGTAGGCATTGGGGTAGGGATCACGCATGACGGGGATCTCTTCATCTCGCTCGATAAATTCTTTGATTGGTTCGGTGACCAGATATTGGTGCTTCATTGGGACGATTGGAAGATCTAGACCTACCCAGGCGCCGATTCGAGCAGCATAGCAGCCGCCAGCGTTGACTACATGCTCACAAATGATTGTCCCTTGTTGACTCAATACTTCCCATTCCCCATTTGGGAGCAGGTTGATATTGGTAACTTGATTATGGCGGACAATCGTTGCCCCCATGTTTTTTGCTCCGATGGCCATTGCATTGGTAACGCCTGCCGGATCAACATAGCCATCGTCTAGTGTCCAGGCACCAGCAAGTACACCTTCCAGGGATACAAAGGGATTGAGCCGTCGAATCTCCTCAGGGCTGATAATCTGCATACGGAATCCGACATTTTTTGCGATGCCCTCTACTTGCCGGAAATTGTCTAATTCTTCTTTCGTGGTTGCCAAACGAATCCCACCGACGCCATGCCAACCAGTTGCCTGCCCAGTCAATTTTTCTAATCTTGGATAGAATGTATTGCTGTAGTGTTGGATCTTGGCAATGTTGTAATCTGCAGTGAAATTAGGACATTGACCAGCAGCATGCCAGGTAGAGCCGGAAGTCAGCTCAGCTTTTTCAATAAGCACACAATCATCCCAGCCCGCTTCGATCAGGTGGTACAACAGGCCGACACCCATAATGCCACCCCCAATAATTACAACGCGAGCATGTGATTGCATCCTTCAACCTCCATGAATTTGTTTACGAAAATTCCAAACCTGCTCTTGCCTTGATTGGCGGCGCGTTCGAGAAACACATTAATCGATATCCTAAGACGTATATATCGATTGATTGTTTCCATATTAGCCGCATTATAGCATGCGTGATACATTATATTCCGAGTTGTCCAATAGTTGTGTCGAATTTGGAAAGTATTAGTGCTAAGTATTGACTTTTTGGAAACATTCGGGTATTCTGGAAGACGAAAGAATAATCTAATCAGATTGGGTTGTTGGGTTGGGGCCTATGGATAAACCAGATTGTACAGATTGGGAGATTATTGCACTGCTTAAAGATGATGGACGCATGCCGAGTACTGAGATTTCCCGGCGGTTAGGCAATGTATCTGCGCGTACGGTAACCAATCGGATCAATGCCTTGACGGAACAAGGCTTCATCAATATTCGCGCAATTGTGAACCCAGAGCCAGTTGGCTACAATGTGATGGCTGATGTCTTCATCGAAGTTGAGCCAGGAAGAGTGCGAGAAGTAGCAAGAAAAACGGCTGAGTTTCCGGAAGTTACGTATGTCGCTTGCGCTACTGGAGCTACAGATGTCAGTATCTCGTTGCGAGTGCGAAGTATTGAAGAATTGTTCAACTTTGTGTCTGAGACGATTGGTAAGATACCCGGTGTCACCCGAACCCAATCTTATCTTTTGCCTCTAAAGATTAAGGATTTTGATACCTGGATGCCCCCAAACGTTTTAGAACCCAGTGCAGAGTGAATTGCTCAACCTGGGTTTTATTTTATTATGGTCTTTTTCTAATTTAAATATTGATGTTACGCAAGCTCAGGGAAACCTCGCTACGTGTGTGTAACATGAGTTAAATATTGTGGTGGCATCAAAGAAGATCACAAGTGGAAAAGTGTAGATATCTGAGGAGGTCTTATTGGAAATTTGAGAGCGAAGATTAAAAACAAAAGTTGTTCGCATCGATTAGCAAGGAGGATTTTATGTCAGATATGTTTGAGAAGTTGGCCCAGGCTGTGATTGATGGCGAGCCGGAAGATGCAGTAGCCCTCGCCAAGGAGGCTCTTGAGCAGGGTTTGGATCCTCTTGAGTGCATCACCCGCGGCCTAACAAAAGGGATCCAAAAAGTGGGTGAGTTATTTGCCAGCGGCGAATACTATTTGCCCGAACTGATCATCGGTGCAGATGCCATGAAAGAGGCGTTGGAAATACTCGAACCGGCCCTTGTTGGAGATCAGAAACGCGATGTTGTCGCAACTGTTGTTCTTGGAACAGTTCAAGGTGATCTGCACGAGATTGGCAAGACGCTGGTCGGAACCATGTTGACCGCGAACGGGTTCCAAGTTAAAGACATCGGTGTAGATCAACCGGCATCGGCTTTTGTTGAAGCAGTTAAAGAAGTTGGTGCGACAATCGTCGGAGCTTCTGCGCTGCTGACAACCACCATGCTGCAGCAAGAAAAGCTAATCCAGGCTTTAGATGAAGCTGGATTACGTCAGCAAGTTAAAGTTATGGTCGGTGGGGCACCTGTCACGGATGAATTTTCCAAGAGGATCGGTGCTGATGGCTATGCCGAGGATGCCATCTCCGCTGTCGATATGGCATTCCGCCTGGCAGATGCTCCAGCATAGATTTTGTGAGAAACCAATTTTTATAGTTCATTAATACCAAAAGGAGGCTACAGATGAACTACAGTAAGATTTTGAAAGGCTTGGTGTTTGGGCTGATTACGCTTATGTTAATTATCAGCGTAGCAAGCTGCGCGCCACAACCGGCTGCTGAAGAACCGGCTGCTGAAGAACCCGCCGCGGAAGAACCGGCTGCTGAAAAAACCAGCGTCACCATTCTTATTCCCGATAATCCGGCTGAATTCCATGGATATGGCGCGGGCACAGGCTTTGAAGAAGTAATAAGTGAGCTGGTTATGCTTTCGGTAGCGGAAGTTGATGACCAAGGAAACTACTTCCCAGAACTAGCGACTGAAATTCCCACCGTCGAAAATGGCGGCGTGGTCATGGATGAAGAGACATGGGAGACAACCGTTACCTGGCATCTTCGCCAGGATATCTACTGGGAAGATGGCGAGCAGGTTACCGCCGATGATGTCATCTTCACCTGGGATGCTGTACAAGCCGCAGAGATTTGGTCATCAGCAGCAGATGCAACTGAATCTGTGGTAAAGATCGATGATTTCACAATACAGGTGAATTACTATTATCCAAATCCTGAGTATATAATTCACTTTGGTGGAGAAGATTTCCCCATCTTTGCTGAGCATTATTGTGATGCCGAGCAGGGATACTGGGAGTGGAATTGTACCCGTCAACCTTTGAGCAGTGGTCCCTATACCCTGGCTGAGTGGGTCGATGATGACCACCTGACATTTGTGCGCAACCCCAACTACTATGATGCGCCCAAACCGTACATCGACGAGGTTATTTTAAGGATCGTTCCAGAAGAATCTGTCAAGAGAGCGATCATGGATGAAGGTGACGCCGATGTGCACTACTGGCCTGCTGAAAACAACGCAATTTCTTATCAGGAAGAAGGCAACGGCACAAAATATGCTGTATCGCCAACTGAGCGTTGGATAATGAAAATATTCCCCAACACCAAGGCGAGAGGTGATACACCAGGCGAAGAAACGATACCACATCCAATCTTGGCAGATAAGCGTGTTCGTCAAGCGCTGCGGATGGCGATCGACGTGGATACCATTATCAATGATATCTTCCTTGGATTCGGCGAACCTGTCTGGTCTGAATTCTTCCGACCACCATTCGAAGATAGCTGTGGAATCCCCAGGCCAGAATTTGATATGGCAGGCGCTGCTGCGCTTTTGAAAGAAGCCGGCTGGGAAGATACCGATGGAGATGGAGTTAATGAATGCCATGGCTGCCTGCATGCTGAAGAAGGCGACTTAATGACCATGGAATTCATGATCTATGCTGAATACGGCGAAACCCTTGAACTGGCACACCAATTCATCGCCGAGGCCTGGGCCAGTCTCGGAATCCAGACAGAGCTATCAATCGTTGAAGGCGCTGTCTTGTGGGCACAGGTAGAGGATGGCGGAATTGAGTTGGCTGGCAATTTCGATATCAATATGTGGGACAATGGTTATGCGGGAGTTGATCCAACAAGCTACCTCTGGGATTACTATTACTATGCCTCGGATAGCGAATGGAACTTAGCCAATTGGACCGGCGAGGAAGCTGAAACAGTTGCAGCGTTGGTAGATGAGCTCTACACGGTGGATGAAGAATATCGCATGGAAGTCTTTTGTGATATTGCCTTGATTCTCGAAGAGGAACTACCAGCAATTGAGCTCTTCTCGACCCTCGAGATGTTCGGGCTTTCCGATCGGATGCAAGGTATCAGGCCCTCAGCTTTTGACATTTTGACCTGGAACGTCGCTGATTGGACAGTTGAAGAATAGAAGATAGATTTACCATTGTTCGTTAAATTGGGGGGAGGATCATTATTGACCCTCCCCCCTAGTTATAGGAGTGTGTATGGGAACTTATATCGTACGCCGCTTGCTTCAGGCCATCCCAATGTTATTAATCGTAAGTATTGTTCTTTTTGGGCTTGTAAATTTGGCACCTGGTGGACCTCTGTCCCAATATAGCCGTTCACGGCGTATGACTGCTGAAAGAGCAGAGGCACTCAAGCGGCAATTTGGCCTGGATAAGCCCCTGCCAGTTCAATATGTTGTCTGGCTGGCCGGGAACGATTGGATGAAAGTTGACACAACCGGGGACGGTATTCTAGACTCATATGGAACTCGTAAAGGTATCCTGCGCGGCGATTTTGGCTTTTCATATAAGACCCGCGAACCTGTCTTAGATGAAATTGGGGAGCGTCTTCCAAACACGTTGTATTTGTTATTTTTTATGATGCTCTTCACCGGGCTTATCGCTATTCCTATTGGAATCATATCCGCGGTGAAACAATATTCCGCCTTCGATATTACGGCAACAACTTTATCCTTCATGGGACAGGCCATCCCTGATTTCTGGTTCGGTTTAATCTTAATCCTTGTTTTTTATGCCACCCTGAACAATCCATTTACAGGTGACGCCCTCCTGCCCTCTGGTGGTATGTATACCTTAGGCGCAGATTTCTCCATCTGGGACAGGATCAAACATTTAATCCTTCCTGTTACGATGGGGTTGGTGGGTTGGGTCGCCTGGTACTCACGCTACCTGCGTTCCAGCATGCTTGAAGTCATCAATCAAGACTACATCCGTACGGCACGCGCGAAAGGTCAAAATGAGCGTAAAGTTCTTTACAAACATGCTTTCAAAAATGCACTTATTCCTGTAGTAACACTGTTTGCCTTAGATTTCCCTTATATGTTCACGGGCTATATTTATGCCGAATTGATCTTCTCTTGGCCAGGGATGGGGCGCCTATATTATGACGCTGCGACTGCCCGAAATTACCCCGTATTGTTGGGCGTCCTAATCATTGGTGCTGGCATAGTAATTATATCTAATTTATTGGCTGATATTGCCTATGCCTATCTAGATCCAAGAGTTCGCTATGAATAATCGAGAGAAGCAACAAAGATGATGAAAAACAACGAAAAAACGCTCGAACAAAATGGCGAGATAAAGAATAATATCCGACCTCCAGAGACGATGATGTCCCTGGCCTGGAAGCGTTTCCGCCGTCACCCAGGCGCGATGGTTGGGGCATTCGTAATGATCCTTATGATTTTAACGGCAGTTTTCGCCTCT
Source organism: uncultured Anaerolineales bacterium (assembly GCA_964419495.1). Classification (GTDB taxonomy): domain Bacteria; phylum Chloroflexota; class Anaerolineae; order Anaerolineales; family UBA11858; genus NIOZ-UU35. Next base: position 19,919 of record CAYQQX010000003.1, on the reverse strand, counting down.
CTATCCCCATATGATCCTGAAAAATCAGATATTAAAAATAGATTTCAATCACCTTCACTAGCCCATCCCTTTGGTACCGATGGATTGGGGAGAGATCTAATGACCCGTACATTTTATGGCGGGCGGGTTTCAATGACTGTCGGCTTAATGGTCGTTGCAATAACACTGGGTATTGGCATTCCCATTGGTACTGTTGCCGGTTATTATGGCGGGTGGATAGACAATATCCTGATGCGGATTATTGATGCAACACTTGCTCTTCCAGCTTTACTGTTCATGATCTTGTTAGCCGCAATCCTGCGTGAGGCCGATCTGCCCTTTGTTCAAAGCAACAGCAAAATGACAATCGCACTGGTTCTGGGAGTCCTTTCCTGGCCAACTGTCGCCCGGTTGGTACGGGCGGTATTCTTAACGCTGCGTGAGATGGATTATATTCAGGCTGCACGAGCATTAGGAGCTTCTGACCTGAGAATAATACTGAGAGAATTATTGCCAAATGGTTTCGGACCCATAATTGTCCAATCTACTTTAGGGCTTGGATATGCCATTATGGAGGAATCGGGCTTATCTTTCTTAGGATTTGGGATTATGCCGCCCACGCCATCCTGGGGCAATATGCTCAATAATGCCCAAGATCATCTCGTCCAATATCCCTGGCTGGCTATTTTCCCTGGAATAATGATCTTTTTGACCATCATCTCAGTGAATTATATCGGTGACGGGCTGCGCGATGCCTTAGACCCTTATAAAGTTCTTGCAGAAATTGGGGAATAATGTATCCATATCCTCAGATTTGTTACATGGCTGAATAACCGTGCTCTTTACACGATATGAGGACTATAAATGGAGATGCAGTTATGACATCGGAGCCCAATGCTATTGAACCAATCAAGACCCCGTATAAGTTGGGTTTTTTAGATGGTAAACAGCTGGATCGCTTGCAAGAAGCGACTCTCAATATCCTTGAGAATACTGGCGTCCAATTTCCATCTGATAAAGCTTTAGCTGTCTTCGCTGAAAACGGGGTGGAGGTGGATCACGAAACCCAAATTGTGAAAATTCCGCGCGACCTGGTTCTTAAAGCTATGTCCACTGTGCCGCGTTATTTCACGTTAGGGGCTCGGAATCCCAATTTTGATCTTCAGCTCCAGGATGGAGTTTCCTATTTCACTAATGATGGGTGTGGCCACAATGTAGTAGATTTTAAGACTGGAGAACGTCGTGCTTCGGCAAAAGCCGATGTTGGCATGATGGCCCGCATAAACGACTATTTGTCTTCCATGGCCTTTAGTTGGACAATGGTCAGCGCGCAGGATTGCGGAGTACCCTCCCCGCTCCACGAGATCGATGTCACCTGGAAGAATAACACCAAGCATTATCAGAGTGTGACCATGATGGGTGAAGAGATTTGTCGCTATGGGGTGGAGATGGCGACAGTGCTGCGAGGCAGCCTGGAAGAAGTGCGTAAGCGCCCACCGATCTCACTGATCGTGTGCACGGTCTCTCCCCTGATGCAGGATAAAGAGGCCATCGAGGGTGCTTTAGTGCTTGCCGAGGCTGGCATCCCGGTTGTGATCATGTCCATGCCCACCATGGGAACGACCGCTCCTGCAACGTATGCGGGTGCCTTAGTTTTAGGAGATGCGGAAATTATTAGTGCAGCTGTCTTGCTTCAGTTAGCATATCCTGGTGCACCTGTTTTTCACTCCCTGCTACACGCTTGGGCTGATCCGCGTACAGCAGCTTATGTTGGCTACCCCTTGGATTCTAGAGTACGCTACGCACCTGTCGAAATGGCCCACCATTGGGGGATGCCAGCCCTTGGTGGTGCGTTCGGTACTGAAAGCCCTGAAGTGGATAGTTGGCAATCGGCAGCCGATGTAGCTACAGATCCCCTTTTGGTAGGGCTGGCTGGTGCGGAAATCGTCACTGGGATAGGTCTGCGTGATACGTACACCCTTCTGTATCCAGAAGCTATTATTCTTGATGATGATCTTTACCATCAGGCTCGCTACAGCCTGCTGAACATGGAGATCAACCCAGAAGCACTGGCTGTAGAGACCATTGACCGGGTTGGCCCGGGCGGTCATTTTTTGAGTCAGAAGCACACTCGCAAATATATGCGTACATCCATGGTGCGGGGTGTTACGCTTCAATTGGATTCAATGAGCAAGTACCGCCATCCTGTGGAATACGCTCGCGAGAAAGTATCTTGGATTCTCGAGAATCATCGTCCAGAACCACCGCAAGCGGATGTCCAGAAGGAGATCGACCGGATTCTTGCTGCAGCAGACAAAGCGCTAAAAGGCTCCTGTTCTTGATGAATATACCCCGCAGCAGATCAATAACTCTATCACTTCAACAAAGAGAAACTCAATGAAATCCATTACACCTGATATTCTCGCATACCCATCAACGATCCACCACAAGGTGCTATCGCAATCGCAACTTGACATGCTCAAAGCGGGAACATTGCAATTGCTGGAAGATGTCGGTGTTCGTTTCCCTTCTGAAAAGGCGCTCAAGATCTTTTCAGACCACGGGGCGGATGTAGATTGGGATACTCAAATTGTTCGGTTGGCGCCTGATCTGGTTGAGAAAGCCATGTCCTCGGCACCGCGTTCCTTTATTTTAGGCGGACGAGAACCCAGATTTGATCTAACGCTGGATGGAAAAAATACCTATTTATGTACCGATGGCTGCGGAACCCGTGTCATCGATCTGGAAAACCGACAGGAACGCAGCTCACGCAAAGATGATGTTGCCCGCATGGCCCGCATCTGCGACGCGCTGCCGACGATCAGCTTCTTCTGGCCGCTGGTCAGCGCGCAAGATTTCGGGCTCACCGCTCCGTTGCATGAATGTCACGCCGGGTTGACCAACACCCTCAAGCACGTGCGTGGCGGAACCACGGTATTCCCCGAACTGGCTCCCTATCTTGTGGAGATGGCCACCGTAGTAACTGGAAGCGAAGAAGAGAGACGGGCGCGTCCCCCGATCTGTGCCAATATTTGCAGCATTGCCCCGCTGGCCCACGACGAACACGGAATCGAATCGGCTCTGGTTTACGCCGAAGCGGGCATCCCCTTCAGCTTTATGGCTATGCCAACCATGGGTACTACCGCGCCAGCCACACCCTGGGGTGCCTTGGTTACCGGTGACGCGGAGGTCATCAGCGCCATGGTGCTGATCCAGTTAGCATATGCCGGCGCCCCGGTCTTTCATTCCATCGAAGTGTCCCTGATGCACCCGCGCACGGGTGGTTATGTGACCGGCACCGGCATCCCCTTTGAAACTTTGACGGTGCAAATCGGGCATAACTGGAAATTGCCCAGCTTGGGAGGGGGCGGCACCAGTAGTGGTGCCAAAGACATAGGCTGGTATTCCGGCTACGCGACTGGGGCTGGTGCAATGTTCATCCCTCTCAGTGGAGGGGAAATTTGCGGCTACCTGGGCATGCTGGATGGCTCAATGTTGCTTTATCCCGAGCAAATTATTTTAGACCACATGATTTGCATGGAAGTTTATGAGGGGTTTAAGGATGTCGAGTTCGATGAGGCTGACCTGGCCTTGGATGTCATCAAAGCCGTGGGACCGGGATCCCACTTTTTGCGGCAGAAACACACCCGAAAGCATATCCGCGATTTTGTCATCGATCCTATATCTGATGAAATCTATGCCAGTGACTCTCCGCGGCCTTCGCGCGAGATTGCCCTGGAAGAATTCAACCGCATCAATGAAACCCATCACCCCGAACCCCTCTCGGAAGAAGTAATTACCGAACTGGAGCGAATATTGGCTGCAGCAGAACGTGAAGCGGAGAAGTTGCAATAGAAACTATGGATAATATGACTCCCAAAACCTTGGGTTATACCATGCCCGCTGAGTGGGAACCCCATGAGGGTACCTGGCTAATATGGCCGCATAACGATACTCACGAGGATACACCCTTACACTTGGAGCATCTCTGGCTGGAGATGACCATGGTTTTGAATCAGCACGAAACTGTGCATATCATTGTTCCTGATGATCATCGTAGAGAACACCTGCATCATCAGTTGAGGTATTACGGCTTGGATGAGAGCAAAATAGATGTTCAAGTTATCCCCAATGACGATGTCTGGGCGCGAGATTGTGGCCCCATCTTTTTGGTGAATGACCGCGGTGAGTTGGCTGTCACAGAATGGAATTTCAACGGCTGGGGGGAGAGATATCCCTTCAAAAAAGATCGCTTAGTACCCGCCGGTGTTGCAGAAACAGCGTCACTACCCTTGTTTAAAGGGCCCATCACCCTGGAAGGAGGCGCGATTGAAGTCAATGGCCAAGGAACCCTGATCGCCACCCGTAGCTCGATTATCAACCCCAATCGTAACCCTGGGGTTAGTCAGCAAGAGATTGAAGGCGCAATCAAAGGTTATCTTGGCATTGAAAATATTATTTGGCTGTCGGGGGCTTCACGTGATTTTTGCGATTTAGTGGGTAGTGATACAGATCTTCATGTGGATGGCTACGCCCGTTTCACTGATGAGGCCACAGTGCTGTATTCTTGGACAGATGATGAGGATAATCATTTTTATCCGGTTCTGAAACAACACTTAGATGAACTGCATGATGCCCAGACCGAATCGGGAAAATCATTGACACTGGTGTGCTTGCCGAAACCTAAAAACGAGATGTACTCAACACTCACGGAAGGCACACGACCGCCATTCGAGAATATTCTATCGTTGGGCACCTATGCAAACTTCTATATCGCCAACAATGTTGTGCTGGTTCCGGTGTATGGTGATGTCAATGATGCTAATGCGAAGAGCATCATCGCAGAGCACTTCCCAACTCGCGAAATTGTTGGCATTCCAGCTTGGCGTACAGCGGAACGGGGCGGCATGATGCATTGTGTTACCCAGCAGCAGCCCTTGTCAAAGGCTGATGAATAGGAGAATGCAGTGAGCAGAGTTGCCAATATTGGCTTGATCCAGATGACTTGCACCGAAGATGTGCAAGCGAACTTTGAAAAGACACTCAATTATATTGAGCAGGCAGCATCTGAAGGCGCTCAGATCATCTGCATGCAAGAATTGTTCAAATCACTTTATTTTTGCCAGTCAGAGGATTCCACACATTTTGATCTGGCAGAAGATGTTTCCAAAGATGGCTCCACAGTTCAAACCTTAAGTAAATTGGCGAAGGATTTTCAAGTAGTGCTCATCGCCAGCCTGTTCGAAAAGCGAGCCTTGGGTCTTTACCATAACACGACTGTGGTTATCGATGCCGATGGGGGCTACGTAGGGAAATATCGCAAGATGCACATCCCTGATGATCCCCATTATTATGAGAAGTTCTACTTCACACCTGGTGACCTGGGATATAAGGTTTTCCACACTCGATATGCCGATATTGGAGTCTTGATCTGTTGGGACCAGTGGTATCCGGAACCTGCCCGGTTGTTAGGCCTTCAAGGAGCAGAGATCATCTTTATCCCTACTGCAATTGGATATTCTCAACCTGAGGAGGGTTCCGAATACGACCAATCCTGGCAAGTAGTCCAGCGCGGTCATGCTGTTGCCAATGCTTGTTTTTTGGCCGCAGTCAACCGGGTGGGCTTTGAAGAATACCCGTCAATTGCGCTTCCACAGACCCATGGTAATTCGCCCGGTGTGGGGCCCAACGGAGAAAGCGGGATCAATTTTTGGGGCCAGAGCTTTGTCGCTGACCCGGATGGGAGCATTGTGAAACAAGCTTCCCGAGATCACGAAGAGCTTGTCATATGCCCCGTTGATTTAGCCGATGTAGAAGAAACCAAGAAGCAGTTTTCATTCCCCTATCGTGACCGGCGAGTGGATAGCTACGGCGATCTGCTCAAATTATATTCTGATTGACTCAATATGGAGAATTAATGACCAGCACAACACCACCCATCAAACCCATCAAACCTGCATTTCGCGTTCGTATTCTGAGCGATGAGCAACTGGAGCAGTTCAAAAATAATACCTTTGAAATTCTTGAGAAAACCGGTTTTCATTGCCCATCAGAACGCGCATTGAAAATCTACGCCGAGCATGGAGGTGATGTTGATTTCGACACACAAATTGTCAAGCTGTCGCCAGATGTGATCCTTGAAGCGCTATCTCATGCACCGCGCTACTACACCATGGGAGGCCGCATAGAGGCTTTCGATCTCGATTTGTCAAAAGGGGAAACATATGAAGCCACGGACGGTACCGGAACAAAAACAGTCGATTATGATACTGGGGAGCTGCGTTCTTCCCTAAAAAACGATGTGGCCAAATCTGCCCGTATTGCCGATTATTTATCCTCGATCAGTTTCTATTGGCCGATGGTGAGTGCCCAGGACCATCCAATTTGCCCATCTCTTCACGAATTAGATGCTTCCTTCAATAACACTCTCAAACACGTTCAAACTCCAACGGTTGTAGAGGAAATTACAACCCGTTATGCTGTGGAAATGGCTAAAGTGGTCGCTGGGGATGAAGAGACAATGCGCAAACGCCCACCGCTTTCATTGCTGATTTGCACTATTGCGCCATTGGCGCAGGATGCTGAGAGCATGGATGCCGCTTTGGTAGCTGCTGAAGCGGGCATTCCAGTTGGTTTTATGTCCATGCCCAATACGGGATCAACTTCTCCTGCTACCATTGAAGGCACAATATCAGAAGGTGATGCAGAAATAGTCTCAGCCATGGTGCTTATGCAGATGGCCTATCCCGGTGCACCTATCTATCACTCCTTTATGCCAGGACTGACACATCCACGTACAGGGGCTTATATTTCACATGATGCCACCATTTACGCCGTTGGCGTAGAACTAGCACATATGTGGGGCGTTCCTACGTTAGCAGGCACTTTCGGGGGTGGCGCATCCAAGCCAGGTTGGGAATCAACCATGGGCGGAGGTGTGTCATCCTTGCTGTGTGCTTTATGCGGCGCGGAAACTGGCAGTGGAATGGGATTGCTGGAAGGCAGTACATTGCTCTACCCGGAAGGCCTTGTATTGGACGCCGAACTTTATCACAGCGTTCGAGTAAATTCAGGTGGAGTGGATATCAGCCCAGAAAAAATGGCGTTGGATGTAATACAAAAAGTGGGCCAAAGAGGGCACTACCTTGGTCAACATCATACTCGCGAATTCATGCATAAATTCGAATATTCGGAAGTGGTTAATGTCCCAGAAAAGGATGGCAGTTACCGGGATCCCATTGTGGTTGCAAGAGAGAAAACGGATTGGATCCTAAAGAACCATCATCCCGAACAGCTGACTGAAGATCAGCAAACTGAACTGAAACGTATTATTGAAGCCGCAGAAAAAGAACTCGCATAAATAAGGATAAGCTTTGGAAACTTTACTTCAAGTTCTCTCTGAAAATGAAAAAACGCAAGTGCATGAGCGTTCGCTGAAGATCCTGGCTGAAACGGGTGTACGAGTTGATACTGCTAAAGGGCGCCAGTATCTCAAAGATGCCGGTGCTGAAGTGGATGAAAACACAAAAATCGTTCGTATCCCGCGAGCCTTGGTAGAAGAATCGCTGCGGCTGGCACCAAAGACATTCAGCCTTGGGGCACGCCGTCCTGGCTGGGATCTGCCTATGAACAGCGGGGATTGTACGTTGATGCCTGATGGGGAAGGGATTACTGTAATCGATCGTAAAACAGGTGAGCATCGACCAACCACTTACAACGATTGGTTGGAATCTACCCGAATTACAGATGCACTGGATGAGATCGGTGTGTATTGGGCAATGGCCGATCCCGGGGAAGGGCAAGAAACAATCCCAGATTCAATCAGTCACTGGCGGAAAATGTTCAGAAACTTCTCCAAGCACATCCAAGACTCTCCGGCAACGGCCGAAGAAAGTCGCTGGTTGCTGGAAGTTTTGCAAGCAGTATTTGGCGATAAAAAAACAATCCGCCAAAATCATCCCTACTCTTTTTTGGTCTGTCCGCAATCACCATTGATCATTGAAGAGCAACACACAGATGCTTATTTAGAACTCGTTGGTTGGGATATCCCTATTGCTGTCATGCCAATGGCCCTGATGGGAGGCACAGGCCCAGGGAGCATGCTTTCAGTAACCATTCTGGGCAACTGTGAAGTGTTATCAATGTTGTGCCTCGTTCAGGCTGCTGCGCCCGGAACGCCATTTATATACGCGGCAGTTCAGTCGGTTATGAATCCGCGCACGGGGATGTTAAGCTCTGGTGCAATCGAAAATGGATTGCTCGGAAGCGCTATCATCGAGATGGCGCGCTACTACGAATTACCTGTTGAAGGGTCTGGTGGAGGAACGGATACCTATGCTCCTGGAATTCAAGCCAGCCTTGAACGCTCCATGAACGCCATGCTGCCGATGCTCTCCTGGCCAGATTTAATGATTGGAGCCGGATTACTTGGCGGGTCAATGATCTTGAGCCTCGAGCAGTTGGTCATCGACGCTGAGATGTTTCGAATGAACAAGCAGGCTCATCGGGGGATCAAAGCAAGTGAGAGTACTTGGCTGGATGACGTTATCCAACGCGTTGGCCCGGGCGGAAATTTTCTGGGTGAGAAATCCACAGCCATCAGCATGCGGTCCGGGGAATGGCTGATCCCTCGTCTCGGTGTACATGAGCCCCGTAAGTCATGGGAAGCTTCCGGGAAGAGAGACATCCTGGAAGAAGCTCGCGAAAAAGTTGATAGATTACTAGCTGAGCACAAACCCTTGCCGTTGCCTCCCGAAGTTGAAAAAGAACTGGATCGCATCGAGCAAAGGGCCAAAGAAGCCTGAAAATTGAGTATTTCTGATTTCGATGACTATTCAAAACAAAAAACAATGACGACTAAATCACTTTTGAAGGAATGAACTCAATGAAATTCACATCCTATTGGATTGATGACTATCCCCGACCCGTCGATCTTCCAGTCGCCGAGGATCTTCCTGGCAAAATTGATGTCGCTGTTATTGGAGGCGGCTATACCGGACTGAGCGCGGCCCGTACCCTTGCCAAAGATGGAGTTTCTGTCGCAGTGTTGGAGAGTGAAACTATGGGCTGGGGGGCTTCCTCCCGGAATGCCGGCATCACTGGCTGCAGCCTGAAACAGAAAACAAACAAGATATTCAAAATATATGGCGAAGAATATGGCCACATATTTTGGAATATTTCATTAGATGCTTTAGAATTGATCAAAGAACTCGTTTATGAGGAGGGTATCGATTGCGATTGGCATCAGAATGGGGATATGAGTGTTTACTATAAACCTTCCCATTATGAAGAGGATCCACAATGGAAACATTGGCATGCCGACACATTAGATCATGAGCTGGAATTAATCTCACCGGAAGATATGCGAGCGTACATTGGCAGTGATGCATATTTTGGAGGTGTTGTTGATGCGCACGGCGCCGATTTACATCCTGCGAAATTGGTTTTTGGCATGGCGGAAATTGCTGCCAAATATGGCGCTCTTTTATGTGAGAATGCAGCAGTAACCCGAATCGAAAATCAAACCAACGGATATCTTGTCCATTCAGATCGAGGAAGCATTCAAGCCAAGCACGTCGTCGTTGCCACCAATGGCTACACTGACGAGGTAGTGCGAGGATTACGCTCAAAGGTCATCCCCGTAGGCAGTTACAGCATCGTTACGGAGCCGCTGTCTAAAGAATTACAGCAGGAAATCAGCCCGCGAGGTATGACGTTCTGGGATAGCAAGTGGTTCTTGAATTATTTCCGCCTGACCCCCGATGGCCGCATGCTTTGGGGTGGTAGAAACAACCTGAGCACTACACTTGATTTGGCCGGTTCGGCGGAGGTTCTGAGGAAAGAAATGGTACGAGCCTTTCCGCAATTGAGTGATATCTCTGTCACCCATTCCTGGACAGGCCAATTGGGCTTGACGTTCGACTTGATGCCTCATATTGGGACTCTCGACGGAATTTACTATGCTTTGGGCAATTGTGGGCATGGCCTGCATACGGCTATCTATCTGGGACGCGAGGTTGCACAGCTGATCACTGGAGAGAAGGACAGCAGTCCTTTTGCTGAAATTCCCCACCAGACGTTCTTCTTCTATCGGAAAAATCCCTGGTTTATGCCGCTGGCGGTAATGTATTACCGAGTACGAGATTGGTTATCATAAAAATATAATTACTAGAAAATAAAAGGAGAATGCTCATGGGTATTTCAGGAGACAAAACAAAAGCAATATTTCAGAAGGCCAAGAAGTTTATTCCGCATGGGGTGAATTCGAATTTTCGCTATTGGGGCGATGACGATACTTTAGTCGTTTCCCGTGGTGAAGGCACCTATGTTTGGGATCAAGACGGCAAAAGGTACATAGATTACCGTTTGGGATTCGGACCGGTAATTTTGGGGCATGCCCACCCCGCAGTGAGCGCACGAGTTCAAGAGTCTCTAGATATGGGCAATATCTTTGCCTGGACAACTCCCCTGGAGATCACTGTTGCTGAGCGCATCGCGCGCATGTGCAAGGTTGACAAGGTGCGTCTGACAAATACAGGAACCGAGGCCACCTTCCACGCTTTACGGATTGCCCGAGCTCACACCAAGAGGGAGAAATTCATCAAATTCGAGGGCCAATACCATGGCATGATCGATTATTTCATGTATGGAACCGCCTCGGCTAGTGAGGAAACGCTTGGCAGCATAGGTGGTGCCAATACCGCGCCGAATTCCTTGGGTATTCCTAAAGACATCAAAAAATATGTTATCAATTTGCCGTTCAATGATTTTGAAAGATTAGAGGAAACCATTGAAAAAGAATGGGAAGATTTGGCGGCAATCTTTATTGAGCCCATGTTGGGAAACTGCGCCAGCATCATGCCCAAACCTGGCTTCCATGAAAAGATACGTGAATTATGCGACAAGTATGGCATCGTGATGGTTTTTGATGAAGTCAAAACCGGCTTTCGTATAGCCAATGGTGGTGCTCAGGAGTATTTCGGCATCCAGGCGGATTTGGTCACCTACGCCAAGGCCATGGGAAACGGATTTCCAGTAGCAGCTATTGCTGGGAAGGAAGATGTCATGATGACCATTCAACCCGGATCCATGGCCCATGGTGGCACGTATTCCGGAAATGTTGTTGGTGTTGCTGCTGCTGATGCCACACTTGAAATACTGGAGACGCAGCCGGTCATCGAAACTATAAACAAACGTGGCGAGGCCTTGATGAAAGGCATTGATGAAATACTCACCGAGGCTGGTATCCCCCATGTGGTCATTGGTGTGCCAACAATGCCTGGCATCTTTTTGGGCAAAGATGAAGAACCTCATGACTTTAGAGATTATCTCAAAGGTGATGGAGGTCTTTATGAGGAGATCGCAATTGAACTAATCAAGCGCGGTATTCAACCTGATGGGGATGGTCGGGAACCCTGGTTCTTGTGTCATGCGCTCAGCGATGGCGATGTAGATGAAACTCTTAATAAATTCAATGACTCGGTTAGAGCTGCAGTGAGTTGATTTAAGGAGGTTGTTATGCCTGACGGATATCATGGAAAGATACTGCATGTAAATTTGGGTGATCTCACGTGGGAAGTTGAAACACCATCCGATGAGTTTTACCGCAAGTACATGGGTGGAAGTGCTTTGGGTATGTATTATGTTCTCAAGCACACGCCGCCCAACGTCGATCCCTTTGACCCAAAGAATACCCTGGCACTCACACTCAGTGTGCTGACCGGTGTAGCCATCTCTGGGCAGAGCCGTATGACGGCTTCGGCAAAATCTCCCCTCACCGGGGCGATCGGCGATTCCCAATCTGGCGGGTTCTTCCCCGCGGAGATGAAGTTTGCTGGATTTGATGGGATTATTCTACATGGAAAAGCCGAGAAACCAGTATACCTTTGGATTAAGGAAGGGGAAGTTGAATTGCGCCCGGCAGAGCATCTATGGGGTAAGGATACCGCTGAAGTTGAATCCTTGATCAAAACTGAATTAGATGACAAACGCGTTCATATTCTCCAAACCGGGATTGCCGGAGAGAACCTCGTTCGCTTCGCTGCACTGATTAGCATGGCAAACCGTGCCAATGGCCGCACTGGTCTTGGTGCAGTGATGGGTAGCAAAAATCTAAAGGCTATCGCGGTGCGCGGTAAAATGCGTCCGACGGTGGTCGACAAAAGTGGCTTGAATGATTTGGCTCGCTGGGGCGCCAAAAATTTTCCCGACTCTGACATCTTTGGCATGGGTATGTATGGGACGGCTGAAGTCACAAGTTGGCAGGATGAAACAGGTGGCTTGCCAACCCGCAACTGGAAGTCTGGGACCTTTGAAGGCTTTGAAGCCCTCGATGGCAAGACCATGGCTGATACCATCTTGAAAGAACGTGATACCTGTTACGCCTGCACAGTTAAATGCAAACGGGTTGTTGAGGTTACCGAAGGGGATTACTTAGTTGATCCAGTTCATGGTGGTCCAGAATACGAAACGGTATCTACGTTTGGTTCGTATTGCGGTATCGACAATCTACCTTCTGTATCCCTTGCCAATCAATACTGCAACCAATATGGCATGGATACGATCTCCTGTGGAGCAACGATCGCCTGGGCGATGGATTGTTTCGAGCAAGGTATCCTCACGAAGAAAGACACTGGCGGCATTGAACTGCGTTTCGGCGATGCAAAGGTAATGACTGAGATGACTAAGATGATTGCCTTGCGTGAGGGTTTTGGGGATATGCTGGCAGAAGGATCAGCGAAAGCAGCAGAAAAACTGGGTAAAGGCCAGGATCTGGTTGTGGCGGTTAAAGGACTGGAACTGCCCGCACACATGCCCGAAGTTAAGCGATCGCTAGGATTGATCTACGCCGTCAACCCCTTTGGCGCAGATCACCAATCCAGTGAGCACGACCCCTCCTATGAAGATTATCCAGAAAAGATGAAAGAAATTGGCTTGACAAATCCTCAGCCGGCAGACGTGCTCAACCTTGAGAAGGTGCGTTATGCACTGACTACTCAATACCTTTATTCAGCCTTAGACACAATTAATATCTGTCAGTTTGTCTTTGGGCCATCCTGGCAATTATATAGTTCCGAACAATTGCGGAATCTCGTCGAATTGGTCACGGGTTGGGATGTGAGCATGGAAGAGCTGCTGGAGGTGGGTGCTCGACGCCTGAATATGCTCCGAGTATATAACGCCCGTGAAGGTGTCGGACGTGATCAAGATAAACTACCGCCTAAGCTGTTCCAGCCTCGAGTGGGGGGAGCTACTGATGGTGTTGCGCTGGATGAGGGAGTGCTGGAAATTGCCAAAGACATGTATTATGAGGAGGCTGGTTGGGAAACTTCTACCGGTATGCCCACGAAGGATAGGTTGGCAGAATTAGGCCTAGATTGGGTGGCCGAATTAATGGATTGATGATAGAAGAATCACCGCGAAGAAGCAGAGATAGCTAAGAGAAAAATTCCTTTGCGTTCTTAGTGACTTTGCGGTGAATTTTATAGCTTTAGGAGGCTGTAAATGAAAATCGTTGTTCTAGGTGGTGCTGGAAAAATGGGTTGTATTTCGGTCCAAGCTTTGGCCAACGACTCGCGCGTCGATGAAGTTGTCATTGCCGATATCAATATGGAAAACGCCAAGGTTGTCGCAGATTATCTGAACAGCCCAAAGGTTAAGATCCAGGCTGTTGATGTCAATGACTATGCTGAACTGGTCGCTGCGCTCAAGGGCGCAGACGCCTGTCTCAATGCTACGGTTTACTATACCAACCTACAGGTGATGGAAGCCTGCCTTGAAGCTGGTGTTCATTATAACGATATGGGCGGGTTGTTTTTTGTAACTCGAAAACAACTTGAGTTACATGAGCGTTTCAAGGAAGCTGGGCTCTGCGCTGTCCTGGGGTTGGGATCCGCGCCGGGGATGCCTAATATTCAGGCTCGTTACGCGGCAGATCGCTTAGATACCATCGAGAGCATCAAGATATTCGATGGCATCAAACCCCCACCGCCAGATAGCACGAATTTCTCGTATGCTGTCCCGACCATTGTAGAAGAGCTGACCGTAGAACCGATGGTTTTCGAGGATGGCGAGTTCAAAGCCAAGCCCCCCTTGAGTGGTTTCGAAGATTACTGGTTCATTGAGCCTTTGGGTATGTTGCCCATGCATCTTTCTTTGCACTCAGAAGTCGCCACTTTGCCAGTCTCCTTCGCAGATAAAGGCGTGCAAGAATGTTTTTTCAAGATCAACTACTGGGGCATGGCCAAGGAAATGATCGAGAAGGTAAGTATTTTGGTTGATTTTGGCTTCAACAGTGATCAGCCAATTGATGTCAAAGGTCAGCAAGTTGTGCCACACGATCTCATGATGGCGCTGATGGGCGGTTATGTTCCTGAGCTTGTCGATTTGCTGGCTCCGCCGACAACTCAGCCGCCCGATTGGGTCAAAGAGATTGTTACCGAAATCAACGGCACAAAAGATGGTAAAGATCTCAGTTATCGCTTAGGAACCGTGACCGTCAAGGGTGCCTGGCCAACAGGTGCTGTTCCCGCGATTGCGGCGATCTGGTTGGCGGAAGGTAAGGTCGATGCAGGTGTTTACCCTCCCGAACTTGCCATCGATCCGGAACCCTTCTTCCGCGAGCTGGAAGAAATTGATGTCTACACTCGGGTCAGTGTAACCCACATGGTATGATGATGATCAATTTACTTGTATGTTTCAGGAGAATGAATGAACAAACATAACCAGGGGAATGGCCGTGGCGATGATCTGATTGTTGTTCAAGACTTGGTCAAATACTTCCCCATACGTGGTGGAGTACTCAAGAAGATTATCGATTGGGTGCAAGCTGTTGATGGGGTTAGTTTCACCATCAAGCGCGGGGAAACCTTAGGATTGGTAGGCGAGTCTGGGTGCGGGAAAACCACTGTAGGTAGAACCATGCTCCGATTATTAGAACCAACCGGGGGCCGCGTTGGGATCAACGGCACTAACATCTATGATCTGGATCGCCAACAAATCAAATCTTTACGCCGTAAGATGCAGATTATCTTCCAGGATCCTTATGCATCATTAAACCCCCGCACACCCGTTGGCGACTCCATCATGGCTGGCTTGAAAATCCACAATGTTGGTAACCGAGATGAACAAGTTGATGTCATGCATGACTTGTTGAAAAAGGTTGGTATGGAGCCATATCATGCTCATCGCTATCCGCATGAGTTTTCCGGCGGGCAACGTCAGCGCATTGGCATTGCCCGGGCTTTAGCCCTGCAACCGGAATTCATCATCTGTGATGAGCCGGTTTCCGCATTAGATGTCTCTATTCAATCCCAAGTATTGAATTTGCTCAAGGATCTTCAGCAAGATTTCCATCTCACCTATCTTTTCATCGCACACAATCTTTCTGTGATCGAGCACATCTCGGATCGAGTGGCGGTCATGTATTTGGGTAAGATCGTAGAACTGGCACCCAGAGAAGAATACTTCAGGGACCCCTTACACTTCTATACTCAGGCATTGATATCCGCAATCCCTATCGCCAATCCGAAGATCAAACGGGAGCGGATTATTCTCGATGGTGAAGTTCCTACACCCATCAATCCCCCCACTGGATGCCGCTTCCACCCGCGCTGCTGGATGGCTGTTGAACAATGCAGTGTGGAAGAACCGTCTCTTGAAGAGTTTCATCCTGGGCATTGGGTAGCCTGCTGGCGCGCTGGTGAGTGAACAACTTATGAGAGGTATGATTTGTGGACAATAAACAATCTAAGCACCTACTGGATGTAAAGAATCTCAGGACGTATTACTATACGGAAGATGGCGTAGTCAAAGCAGTGGATGGCGTCGATTTCCAGGTTAGGGAGGGGGAGATTGTTGGCATCGTGGGGGAATCGGGATGTGGGAAGACGGTTTCGTCGCTTTCTGTACTTGGGTTGATCACCAACCCAGGCAAGATCGTTGAGGGCGAGATCGAGTTCGATGGTAAAAATCTGCGTGAACTGTCCATTGATGAATTGGGACAGATTCGTGGTAATGATATTTCTATGATCTTTCAGCAACCCCAGACCAGCCTGAATCCTGTCTTTACTGTGGGTGAGCAGGTTGCTGAAGTGCTGGAAATTCATCAACAACAAAGCGATGAAGATAATTGGGATCAAGCAATTGAAATGCTTCGGCAGGTGGGTATTCCTTCACCAGAAACCAAAGCGCATGCTTACCCCCATGAATTATCGGGTGGCCAGGCGCAGCGTGTGATGATCGCCATGGCTTTGATCATGGGGCCAAAGATGCTCATTGCTGATGAGCCAACCACCGCCCTGGATGTCACCATCCAGGCCCAAATCCTGGATTTGATGCTCGACCTCAACCAGAAAACAGGTGCTGCCGTAGTATTGATCACGCATGACCTTGGTGTGATCGCCGAAATGGCTCAATGGGTTGCGGTGATGTACGCGGGGCGGATTGTGGAACAAACCAGCGTGGAGATCCTTTTCGAGGAGCCCTTACACCCTTATACCAGGGGGTTGATTGGGTCGATACCAGTATTGGGAGAACTAAAGGAACGTTTAGATGTCATCCCTGGCAATGTGCCCAGCTTGGTGGACCTTCCTCAGGGTTGTACCTTCTCCCCCAGGTGCGAAGCTCGTCTTGAGCATGGATTGGAAATATGTACAAAAGAAATGCCAGACTTGATCAAGTATAAACCAGGGCATGAGGTCCGTTGTTGGTTGTATCAAGATCATCCGGAGCAAATGGCAAAAATGGAAGAACAAGCTTAACCGAAAAACTCTATTCGAGCTTGCTTTACCCCAAAAACATGGCACACCCCGAATGTAATATTCTGGAAGTGTCATGTTTTTTCATCCCATCCCCCTGATCTACCAAAAATCAATATATTTGTTAAATTTGGGGTACCTCATGTTTTTGACCCCAGAAGGGCAAACCTGCAACCAATTGATTAAAAGCCGATCTGTTTAGAAAAATTCTTCCTCCTTGATGAAGAGGGGTAGTCTCAGCTACCCCCTTCAGAAATTTCTAATCAGCATCCTATTTTCTGATAATTTGTGGGAAAATATTTTCTATGAAAAATATGGCCAAAACCCTCAGCTGGCAATTTTGAAAACTGACCAATCTACTGATGATCTGCTGGTGAGATACGGCTCGACTAAAAAATTTGATGACTGGATGGCCCAAACGCAAAAATTCTGGAACGGAAAACTGGATACCCTGCGAATACAAACCGGTGACCCTTGTTTTGATGGTTGGATGCGATGGGTTTCCTGCCAACCTATCTTGCGGCGGCTATTCGGAAATTCCTTCTTGCCGTACCATGATTACGGTCGGGGTGGGCGCGGTTGGCGTGACTTGTGGCAAGATATTCTGGCATTATTGTTGATGGAACCTTCAAAAGTCGACCAAATGTTGCTTGGCAACTTTGCTGGGGTTCGAATAGATGGCAGCAACGCAACCATCATTGGCACACAACCGGGTGAATTCAAAGCTGATCGTAACGAAATCCCACGTGTGTGGATGGATCACGGAGCCTGGCCGTTGCTGACCATAAAGCTCTACATTGATCAGACAGGTGATTTAGGATTCCTGCTCCGGGAACAAACCTATTTCAAAGATCATCTCGCCCATTGGACAAAAGCTGCAGATAAAGATTGGAAACCCGAACATGGCACTCAACTCCAAACTACAGGTGGGGATGTTTATCAGGGTACCGTGCTGGAGCACCTACTTGTTCAACAGTTGACGGCTTTCTTCAACATCGGGGAGCGTAACAATCTTAGATTGGAAGACGCTGATTGGAACGACGGCCTGGATATGGCCCCAGATAAAGGGGAGAGTGTGGCTTTTACCGCCTTTTACGCCAGCAATTTGCGTCAATTAGCGGATCTGGTACTGCAATTGAAATCCATGGATATTGATCGTGTTCACCTGGCATCTGAGGTCATGCTATTGTTAGATCGTTTAGGCAATACCGTAGATTACGGCAACCCCATAGATAAGCGCGAGCGACTAGCTGAATACTTTACACACGTAAAGAAGAAGGTAAGCGGCGAACGTGATGAGATACCCTTGGAAGAACTGGCCACAGATTTGCACACCAAAGCCGAACACCTCTTCGCCCATCTGCGGGAGAATGAGTGGGTACAGGACGATCAAGGGCACGGTTGGTTCAATGGCTACTATGATAATGATGGGCAGCCCCTCGAGGGCATGCACCCCCGTGGCGTACGCATGACCCTCACCGGTCAGGTTTTCGCGTTGATGGGCGGCATCGCCACCGATGAACAAGCTCAAGAAATCGTTAAAGCCGTAGACCACTATCTCTATGATCCCAAAGTGGGCGGATACCGCCTAAATACGGATTTCAGAGAAGTCATGCTGAATATGGGGCGCGCTTTTGGGTTTGCTTACGGGCACAAAGAGAACGGCGCCATGTCCACTCATATGGCCGTGATGTATGCCAGTGCTCTTTACCAACGCGGCTTTGTGGATGGTGGTTTCAAAGTGTTAGATGCCATTTATCGGCACAGCGTGGATTTTCCCACCAGTCGTATTTATCCAGGAATCCCTGAATATTTCAATGATCGAGGGCGAGGGATGTACCCCTATCTAACCGACTCTGCAAGTTGGTACTTATTGACAATGATGACTGATGTTTTCGGGGTACAAGGCTCCCTAGGAGACCTGGTTTTGCATCCGCGATTGTTGAAAGAGCAGTTTGACCATCGTGGCGAGGCCAGCATTCACACCATTTTCGCCTCACGGAAGTTACACATCCGATATCTCAATCCGCTTCATAAAGCACATGAGGAAAGTGTAATTTCTGAACTAAAAATTAATGGAAAAAGGGTTGAGTTTGAGTCCACTGAAGCAAAGGGAGCCTTAATCAAGCGCGATCAAATCACATCACTCTCCCCTGAAGGAATTCATTCAATCTTAGTTTCGTTGGAAAAATATACAACATAGAGGAGCATCATGGAAAAACGAATTGAACAAATTCTGGCATCAATGACACTTGAAGAAAAGATCACTTTACTTGCCGGAACTGATACATGGCGAACCCAGGCTATTGAACGTTTGGGTATCTCGGCTCTCAAGGTGAGTGATGGGCCCAACGGTGTGCGCGGCGAACAAAAAGATATCAAGAGTCAGACCTCTGCAAGTTTCCCCGTGGGAACGGCCATGGGCGCAACCTGGAACCCAGAGTTGGTGCGAGAAATTGGCGTTGCGCTTGGAGAAGAAGCGAAAATGAAAGGCGCACATGTGCTGCTTGGCCCAACGGTAAATTCCCATCGGCATCCGCTGGCTGGACGCAATTTCGAATGTTTCTCGGAAGACCCTTACCTTTCTTCTCTTATGGCTGTGGCTTACATTGATGGCTTACAGAGTGAAGGCGTAGGGGCGTGCATTAAGCATTTTGCCTGTAACGATCAGGAATTTGAGCGTTTTTCTATCAGCTCCGAAGTAGATGATCGAACCTTGCATGAAATATATCTCCCTGCTTTCAAAGCCGCAGTGCAGGAAGCCCAACCGTGGACATTAATGTCGGCTTATAACCGTGTCAATGGAGTCTATGCCAGTGAGCATCCGAAATTACTGCTTGAAATACTCAAAGGCGAATGGGGCTTTGACGGACTGGTGATCTCCGATTGGTATGGGACCTACAGTGATAATGTGCCAGCAGGCGGGCTCGACCTGGAAATGCCTGGCCCAGCTCGCTGGATGGGGAAGAAGGCGTTGGAATCTGTGCGCAATGGCAATTTAGAAGAAGCCGTGATCAACGACAAAATTCGGCGCATCTTGAGGACGCTGGAACAAGCTGGACTTCTTGACAATCCAAAAATGATCGCCGAACAATCTGTTGACGATCCTGCCCACCGTGCACTGATCCGCAAAGGAGGTGTGCAAAAATAAGATCCCATTTTTGAAATGGTCTGGAAGAATCG
>CAYQQX010000002.1:0-96508 GCA_964419495.1 uncultured Anaerolineales bacterium | reverse complement strand
CAGACCTGATCTTCTTGTTTTTTGTGCAAACTTTTTACTGTTAAGGTACTATATACCCTAAGATTCTTATTATCTATTTCGTAGAACCGAGTGTCAGCCCTTCGATGAAGTAGCGCTGTAAGAATAGGAAAACTAGCAGGGTTGGCAAAGTGCCAATCAGAGCGCCGGCAACGATAACGGGCCAATCGGTAACATATTGCCCCTGCAAAGTTGCCAGTCCAGCGGTGATGGGCTTGAGTTTGTCGCTGCGCAGCAGCACGATGGCCCAGAGATAGTCATTAAAGATCCAGGTGAATTCCAACGTGGCGATGGCGGCGATGGCGGGCAGCGTCAGCGGCAGCATGATCTGCCACCAGATGCGGATTTCACCACAGCCATCGATGCGCGCAGCCTCGAGGATCTCACCGGGCACCGTGCGCATATAGTTTCGCAGCATAAAGGTGCAGAACCCTAGCTGGAATGCCGTGTGGAAGAAGATTAATCCCCAGTACGTGTCATAAAGCCCTAGCCAATCGGTTAGACGGAAGACCGGGAGCATGAGCACCTGAAAGGGCAGCAGCATCCCACCCACAAAGGTGAAGAAGATCAAGGTATTACCCTTGAATTTGAATCGTGCCAGTGAATAAGCGCCCAGCGATGAAAGGAACAAAGTCAAGCCGAGGGAAGGCAGCGTGATGATGAAGCTGTTGGGTAGGTAATGACTCAATCCGCCGCGCTCCCAGGCGGTTTTGAAATTCTCCAGGGTGACCTCTTTGGGCCAGGAAATGAAGCCGTTGTAGAGGATGTCATTGAATGTGCGGATCGATGTGACCAGCCCTGTTAACATAGGAACCAGCCACAAGAAAGTGGTAATCACTAATACCGCGTAAATAAGCACTCGCCAGGGTGATTTGAAATATGCTTTTGCTGTTTCCATTTTAATACTCCATCTCATCCTGCATAACACGCCTGAGATAAACGAAGATGAAAATCAAACTCAGGAAGAATAGCATCACGGCGATCGAAGCCCCATAGCCCATCTTGTAATTGTTGAACGCTTCGATATACATGAAATTGGCCAGAACCGAAGATGCGTGGGCAGGGCCACCGCGGGTCATCACTGAAACCAGGTCAAAGGCCCGCAGGGAGTCGATCACGCTGATCACCAGCACGATGACGGTTACTGGCGTGAGCAAGGGCAGTAGAATCTTCCAGAAAGTGTTCCATTGGTTGGCGCCATCGACATGAGCAGCTTCTAGAAGTTGGGGGTTGATGCTCTTTAAACCAGCCAGGTAAAGCACCATCACGTACCCAATCTGCCGCCATATCGCCACGCCAATGATCGACCATAGCACAAGGTCACGGTCGCTGAGCCAGCCCGGCCCCTTTTCCACCAGGCCAGTCCAAACCAAGAAGTTGTTGATCAACCCTCCTGAAGGATGGAACATCCACCCCCAAATCAAGCCGCTGACCACCATGGCTAGCACCATAGGCATATAAAAACTCATCTTGAAGAATTTCTCCCCCGGAATAGCTACGTTCAACACCATGGCCAATCCCAGCCCAAATACCACGGGGATAGTGATGAAGGCCAAAAGCCATTTCAGGTTGTTTGCCATGGAGATATAAAAAACTTTGTCATCGAAAAGCTTCACATAATTTTCAAAGCCGATGTAATTCGGTGTTGTTAGCCCATCCCAATCCGTGAGACTGAGATAGAAGGTATAGAACATTGGGCCAATGACCCAAACGATGTAGATGATAACGGGAATGACGAGGAATAAATAAGGAATAATATCGCGTCGGGATTTGATCATCTGTTTCCTCCTCAAGCAAGGTTTGGGGGCGACGGATGTCCGCCGCCCCCAGATCAGGAGAATAAGCTGGCTATTCGCTTTCGAAAATTTCTTGGCGACTAGCTTCTAGATCAGCCAACAGATCATCGATGAGTGATGGATCATCCCAGAAGGCCATCATGGCATTCATGCCTTCGTCGGCCATCTCGGGGGTAGTGTCCCGATCGTAGAATTGAGCAACGAAATCGGCACCATCGATCAGCGCCATACCCTTCTGCTGAGTCTCGGTGAAGATGCTGCGGTCAACGTCACCGTTGGTTGGCAGACGACCGAGTTCTTCAGCGAAGAGGGTCTGAACTTCAACAGAGCCCAGGTATCCTAAGAATGCCTTGGCGTTCTCGATATTCTGGGAGTTGGCAGCGATGAAGAAGCCATCGGTGGGGGCATCCTCACCAATCGGCATGTTGGGATCGATGATGGGGAAGCGGAAGAAATCCAGATCCGCAACGGTCTCTTCGGGTAGGTTGTCTCGTATGAAGTCACCCATCAGGTACATGGCGGCATCGCCGGTGATCAGGGGCTCCAGTGCTTCGGACCAGGAGTAAGCAGCTGCGTCGTCAATGAAATAGCCCTTGTCGAGCAGGTCCTGCCAGTAGGTGAAGACCTCGCGCACGCGCGGGTCATCATAGCTTTCCTTGCCCAACATCAGGTCGATATGGAATTGCGGACCGTTGACGCGCATGTTCAGATAGTCGAACCAAGCTGCGGCAGTCCAGCGCCACTTCGTACCGATGGTGATAGGGATTTTGCCGTTGTCTTGCAGGGTTTGGCAGACCTCAAGGAATTCTTCCCAGGTTTCGGGAGGTTCGAGGCCCAGCTCTTCGAATACAGAGACACGGTAGTAAACTCCCCACCAGTACCAGGAGGTCGGCAAGAAGTACTGTTTGCCGTCAACAGAGCTCATAGCCTGGAAGCCCTTGGGGTAGCTCTCGTTCCAACCTTCGCTCTCCCAAACATCGCTGATGTCCAGGATCTGGTCATTATCGATGAAGAAGCGGGCGCGATTGCCGGCGAACCAGGTCAGAACATCGGGTGGGGTGGAGGCGGTCAGGTAGGCGCGAATGGCCTGCTTGAAATCCTCATGGGCCACGGTGCTGTGGATCACCTCAACGTCAGGATTGGCCTCCATGAACAGGCTCACGATCTGGGCATCAGCTTCGCGAGGCGCAGGGTCGCTCATATAGGAGTTGTAGATCACCACCGATTTCTCGACGGGGACCTCAACCTGAACTTCCTTCTCGACCTCAACCTGAACTTCCTTCTCAACCTCGACCGTTTGAATGATGGTCTCGCCTTCTTTCTCGACGACGACGGTCTCAATGACGGTGACGGTCTCAGGCTGGCAGGCTGTCAGGGCTAATGCCATGATGGTCAGCAAGCCTAAAACGATCAAAAATGATTTGCGGTTCATATAAACTTTCTCCTCTTGAGTAGAAATTTAATAGGATATGTTTGCGGATTTTCGATTGTAGTTCTTTCTGGAATTGCACCTCCTATGACGATATGATTGGCCCAGTGGATTGACGTTGAATGAGTTGGGCCTGAAGTAATAAATGTTTAGGAGAAGTTTCACGCTGTTCCAATGTGTCGATCAGCAAACGAGCGGCGTCCCGACCAATAGAAAGCGGATTTTGGCGCATGGTTGTCAGGGGGGGATCGAAATACGATGACAGGGGCATGTCATCAACCCCCATGACGGATAATTCATCTGGTACAGCGATTCTCATTTCTCGGGCAGCGCGCAGCACACCAATGGCCATGCGGTCATTTTGTGCGAAAATGGCTGTTGGAGGGGAAGGAAGCTCAAATAATTCCCGGAGTGCCAGATAACCTGATGTGGCGGCCCAATCCCCCGTGATGATCAGACGGGGGTCTGGGGTGATACTGTTATCCTCGAGGGCTTCCTCGTATCCTGAGCAGCGATCTTGGGAACAATCCTCTACCATGGGGCCGGTGACCATCGCAACTCGGCGGTGCCCCAGTTCGATCAGATATTGTGTGGCCTGACGTGCGACGCTAACATCGTCCAGGGCTACTGAGCTGACTCTATCTCTCTGCCGCGGTCGGGCGCCTACGAACACCGTCGGTGCTACTGGAGGCAGTAGATTATGCCGGTTATCGGCATATGGGTTGATGACAAATAACCCATCAGCTCTGCGGCTGGTAAACAACTCCTCTACCAAACGTGAAAACTCCTCCTCCGTTGGCGCGGAAGAGGAGACTAAGTAATACCCATGTTTACGTACTTCTGCCTCGGCACCTTCGATGATGCTGGCAAAGGTATAGTCGGTCAGGTTGGGGGAGATGCAAGCCAACGTGCATGTTCGACCGCGCGCCATTGAACGTGCAATTTCGTTAGGGCGGTATCCGAGTTCTTCAATAGCTGCTTCGACCAAGGCGCGCGTTTCTGGTTTGACGCGTTCGCTCTTATTGATCACGCGCGATACGGTTTGGTGAGAAACCCCTGCGTGTTTTGCTACATCTCGGATGGTTACTCGGGAACGGGACATAAGCCTCTGGGAATAAAAGAATGTTACCGGTCATGTGACCGGTAACATCAATAATAGCGACATATTCCCCCCATGTCAAGCGCGAAGTGATGAAAATCACTATGAAATTATGAAACTAATGTGGGAAACGTAGAGACGCACCATTGGTGCGTCTCAATTATATGCAAATCCTGAAGAATTTTCGGTTACTACTTTAAATAACTCAAGTTGCCACCTACAAGCAATTGAAGCTGTAGGCGAGTAAAAACAGGCCGACTTTCAGTTCAAAGCCCTTGGCAGTAACGGCATGAATGCATTTAGGAAAGAGGCCATTGATCAAACTTCCTGCGGTTTCAATCATTTTCCGGTAAGCATGTTGCAGAAAATGAACCCACGGTGGTACAGGGCGTAGAGAGTTCTTCTTGCGGAAAGGTGATAGATGAACGCCACAGGCTTCTTCTAGTAAATCTTCGATCAAGTAATTTGTGTAAGCTTTGTCTGCATACACCGTTGATCCGCTCGGTAAATCGAACTCAAAACGGCGCAATCCGCCGCCGTCACTATAAGAGCCTGGCGTCAGAAAGAATTCAACAGGTTGACCTTTTTCAGTAACCAGTAAGTGGATTTTGAGACCATAGAAGTAGCGTTTTTTGCTAGAAATGTACCCTCGGTAAGCTTCTTCTCGATAGATCTTGGCTCTGGGAATGCGATAGTTGTCGCAAACTGCTACCGGAAAGGTATCAATGATGTAGCGCTTATCAACGTTGTACTCTTTCCACAGCTCTCCAAGAATGGCAAACACTGTCTGTACCAAATGTTGAATTCTGTGTAGGCGACGATTGAAACGACTTTTGCTCAACATTTTTGGTATGTACTGTGGTTGCTTTAATAATTTTCGAGACCTTTCAAAGTTGCCGCCAAACCATTGCATTGCAACAATAGCGGTAGTTAGAACTTCGGCATCACTCATCTGACATTGTGGATCTTCGTAATGATGAATGGTTTTGAGAATATCCTCGCAGATGCAATAAACGATTACAATTTGTGTATCCATGAGTTCTCCTTCCTTCAGTTGGTTGTTGGAGACTCAACTTTAGCAGGAAACTCATGGATCTTCTACCCTTTCAACTCAAGGTAGCAACTTGGGTTAAATATTTATCCATCCAGCGCAGGATGTGATTCAATCGAGAAATACGCCGGTCGGTGCGGCCCTGACGGGAGAGTCCGTGGGGTTCTTCGGGGAAGCGCACCATTTCGGTGTCCACGCCCAAAGTTTTCAGCGCCACGAAAGCCTGCTCCCCTTGCTCGATGGGACAGCGGTGATCGTGCTCGCTGTGGATGATCAACGTGGGGGTGTTGCTGTTGCCAATATAAGCCATCGGCGAGTGTTTCCAGATCTTGTCGAGATCTTCCCATGGCGGTTTGTTGTCCATAACCTGCTGGAAGATCCAATTCAGGTCACTGGAGCCCCACATGCTGACGAAATTGCTGACCACGCGCTGGGCGACAGCGGACTTGAATTGGTGTGTGTGTCCAATGGTCCATAGGGTCATATAGCCGCCGTAACTGCCGCCGGTGATGCCCATTTTATCTTGGTCAATATAGGGTTGAGCGACCATGTGATCAGCCCAGAGCATCAAGTCGGCGTAGTCGGCATCGCCCCAACCACCCCAGATCCCCTTGGCATGGGCTTCGCCATAACCCTGTCCGCCGCGCGGATTGCTGAAGTAAACCACATAACCCTGTGCAGCCAGGTAGTAGAACTCATGCATCATGAACTCGCCATACTGCGCCAACGGCCCACCATGGATTTCGAGTATGGATGGATATCTTTGGGAAGAGTCAAAGTTCGGGGGTTTCATGATCCAACCCTGGAGGTCGTTATTGTCCCGTCCCTTGAACCATACTTCCTCCACAGTGCCGAGATCAACATCCTGTAACCATGGGTTGGTCTTAGTGATTTGACGTGCTTTCCCGCCCCCAAGCTTACGCACGTAAACCTGCCCTGGATCCGTCATCGTCCCAAAGAAATAGGCCAAATGCTGATGCTGCTTGTCGAAACTGTATGCACCAATGACACCTTTTTCATCGGTGACAGTTTGCAGATCATCGCCATTGATATCAATTGACATCAACAGCCCACTGCCATGTTTGCTGACCTGGAAGTAAATTGACTGACTATCAGGTGACCAGGTTGGGGGAATTGCTACGGCTCCGCCGAAGTTGAGATCGTTGATGGTGGCATGTTCGATGCTGAAATCCAGCTCGAGGGTCAAATTTTTGGGTGGCGATGATCCATCAAATGGAACGATCCAGAGATCGTTGTTTTGCCACCACTGCTCGGGGTCTCGCATCGCAAAGTAGGTAATCCAATTCCCGTCAGGGGAAACACTAGGCAGCAGCGTGTTGCGCCCGGGGGTTTTAATCACCCGAGGGTCGCCGCCTTTTGCGGAGATGATGACTAGATCATTATCACCATAGGTTAAGTCGGGATCATCATTGCGGTTAGATCGGAAGGCAATCCATTCCCCGTCCGGCGACCAAGTAGGTTCGACTTCATCGAAGATGGAGTGATCAGTGAGTTGTGTTGCCTCGCGGCTTGGAACGTCTATTGTCCAGATGTGCCAGCGCTCTTTGGGCAGAAAGCCATAGCCGTCGAACTTATAATAGGCGCGGTCGTAATGGCGCTCAACTACACCCAACTTTCCTTTTGCATCATCATCTTCTCGCTCGATGGCATCGGCATCTTTCGCCCGGAATTGGAAGACGATCTTTGTGCCATCGGGGGACCACTGGAATGCGCCAAATTCTCCTTTAAGCTCGCTGATAGGGCGGGCCTCGCCGCCCCCGAAGGGGATCAAATAGATTTGGGTTTGTTTTTCGTTCCCTCGATTGGAAATGAAGGCAATTTGTGATCCGTCCGGTGACCACTGGGGATGAAGATCTGCCTGATTCCCATAGGTGAACTGTCGCGGCTCTCCCCCATTCGTTGGAGAAATCCATAAGTTGCTGTATTTCTTTTCGGTAGCAGCATCCACTCGTTGCTGTGCATAAACCACAAATTCCCCATCCGGTGAAATTTTTGGGGCTGAGATTAACTCGAACTTGTATAGGTCTTCTGCCGTGATGACTCGATTGTTGCTAGACATATTGCTCCTGAAAGTAGATTTTCACATTTACATTAAGGCTCGCCAATAGATTTTTAAAACCCATTGGCGAACCAGTGTTCGTTATTTGTAAAAAATATCGTTTTTGGTGTCGTTAGGTAGTGTTGACATTTCAGGCTTTGCTAGGCGCATGACGCAAAATGAAAAACAGCCATTTTTAGAGAGAAATCCCTGAATGTCAACACGGCATAATCCTTATACAGAAAGCTTATCGATCAGTTCAGCTTTGACTTGTTCGACTTTCTCATTGTCGATCTGACACGTCCCAGCTGCAACGTGACCACCGCCGCCGTATTCGAGCATTAACTCGCCGACGTGTGCCTTCGATGTGCGGTCGAAAATTGATTTCCCTACCGCAAAGGATGTATTTTGTTTCTTCAATCCCCAGATGACATGCATTGAGATATTGCATTCGGGGAAGAGGGCATAAATCATAAAGCGATTGCCCGAATAGATTATTTCCTCATCTCGTAAATCCAGAACGACAAGGTTGCCGTGCTGCGTGGAACAGCGCTTGATCTGTTCTTTGAAGGCATCTTCGTGTTCGAAATATAGATCCGTGCGTTCTTTGACATCGGGCAGTTTCAGGATATCGTCAATAGAATGGTCGCGGCAATAATCAATCAGGTCCATCATCAAATCATAATTCGAGATACGGAAATCTCGAAATCGTCCCAGACCAGTGCGCGCATCCATCATGAAGCTCAACAGTTCCCAGCCTTTGGGGTTGAGCACATCTTCCTTGGTGTATTGAGCTGAATCGGCCTTGTCCACCGCGGCCAACATATCTTTGGCGAGCGTGGGGAAAGTTTCCTCACCGCCAAAGTATTTGTAAACCACGCGTGCCGCGGAGGGTGCATCGGGGTCGATGATGTGGTTCTCTTTTTTCTCTTCGACGCGGATGGTTTCGCTGGCGTGATGGTCAAATGCCAGGTGGACGCTCTCGACATAGGGTAGGTTTGTAGTGATATCGCCAGACCCTAAATCGACTTTGCCATCTTGAACATCCTTGGGATGGACGAATTTGATCGTACTGAGCATGCCTAACTCTTTGAGCAGCACTGCACACACCAGCCCATCCATGTCACTGCGTGTTACTAATCGGTATGTTTCCTTCTCTGGGGACATTTTCGATCTCCTGTTCGTACTTGGTATCCACTAGAAAAAGCTGTCATCAGAACGATATCATTATACACCTAAGGGAGCACCCTGGGCGGAGACCCAATAAGGATGCTCCCTTAGCCAAGATTTTTAGGATTTACTATTTCGCAATAGGTTTGAATTGAGCAGTGAAATGGCGCAGCAGTTCCGGGGCATAGGTGATGCGATAGCCGCGGATCTCATCTTTGCGAGCGATAATCTTCTCGAAAGTCTGAATTATGTAATCTAAGTGTGCCTGTGTGTAGACGCGCCGGGGGATCGCCAAGCGGATCAATTCCATTTTGGGGTGGATTATCTCACCGGTGTCGGGGTCAGGGTAGGCGAAGGCAACGGAGCCAAGTTCCACACCGCGGATACCACCTTCCACATAGAGCGCAGCAGCTAATGCCTGCCCAGGAAACTCGGCCGGGGGGATGTGAGGGAGCAGGCTCCCGGCATCGACGTAGATGGCATGCCCCCCAGGAGGCTCTACGATGGGGACTCCAATTTCGAGCAGCCGTTCACCCAGATATGCTGTCTGGCCCAGCCTGTAAGCCAGGTAATCTTCATCCAAACCTTCCCGCAGACCGGTGGCCATGGCATCAATATCGCGCCCGGCCAGGCCGCCATACGTGGGGAATCCCTCCCGCAAGATCAACTCGTTTTTGACATTCTGGAATAAATCTTCGTCGTTCATTGCCAGGAAACCGCCGATATTGACGATGGCATCTTTCTTGGCGCTCATGGTGGCGCCGTCCGCCAGGGCAAAGGTTTCCTGAGCGATCTCCAGGGTAGTCTTGTTCTCATAGCCCGGCTCGCGCAGTTTGATGAAGTAAGCATTTTCGGCAAAACGGCAGGCGTCGATGAAGAAGGGAATACCGTGTTCTTCATAAACAGCCGCCACGGCTCTGAGATTCTCCATCGAGACCGGCTGACCACCCCCGGCGTTGTTGGTGATGGTGATCATACCAAAGGGTATCTGCTCCACACCGACCTCGTCAATGAACGCCGTCAGCTTGTCAATATCCATATTACCCTTGAAAGGATGCCGGTTGCCGGGATCGAAAGCCTCATCAATGACCAGATTGGTAGGCCGTCCGCCGCGGGCACGGATGTTGCCCTCGGTAGTGTCGAAGTGCATGTTGGAGGGGATGTACTGCCCATCCTCCAACATTACCGAGCAGAGAATATTTTCTGCCGCACGTCCCTGGTGCGTTGGAACAAAAAAGCGGAAGCCAGTAATCTCATCCATGGCATCCGCTAGTCTGAAATAGGAATTTGCACCGGCGTACGACTCATCACCTTCCATGATTGCAGACCATTGATGTTGACTCATCGCGCCGGTGCCAGAGTCGGTCAGCAGATCGATGAAGATATCCTCGGCGCGCAGGCCGAAGACGTTGTATCCAGCACTTTTGAGTGCCGCCTTGCGCGTCTCTTGGTCGATCATTTTGATCGGTTCTACCATCTTAATGCGGAAGGGTTCGGGGGGGTAATTTGCCATTCATTGCCTCCGTAGGGTTTCTACCGCTTGTACCTGAAGGTGTGCTTTGCTAAGACACGGAGTTCACAGAGATTTTTAATGTAAAGAAAACTCAGCGCACTCTGCGGCTCTGCGGTTTTGTATTTCACAGTTTAACATGCTTCTAGAGTGATTCCAAGTGATAAAGTGCGGGTATAATGATACACAAGTTTCAAGTGGCAAGCTGTAAGTTGCAAGTCTACTATGTTATTCGCCATATCTAGTCAGCATCCCGAGCTATGTCCTGAGCCCGTCGAAGGGTGGATCGGAAGTATGTAGATCGTATCGAGGGGTGCGGGTTAGCCAAAAATCAAAATCCTTAAAAATTAGGAATCATATGCTTGATATTATCACTTTCACTCTCGGACCCGCGTTTACAAACGCTTACCTGATCGCTGACCCTGAAACCAAAGAAGCCGCAGTCATCGACCCGGCCTGGGATGGTCACAAAATTCTAGAAAAAGCGCAAGAGAAAGATTGGCGCATTGCCCACATGTGGTACACCCATGCCCACTTTGACCATTTCGGCGGCGCGGCGGGCGTGGCCGACGGCTGCGATCCGCTGCCCATGGTTGCCCTGCATCCCGAAGATTATCAATTGTGGCGCATGAAAGGCGGCGCTCAATTCTTCGGCCTCAGCCTGGACGATCCCGGCCCTGAGCCAACCATCGACCTGGATCACGGCCAAAACCTGACCCTGGGCACCAATCAGTTCGAAGTGCGCTACGCGCCCGGTCACACCACAGGCCATGTCATGTTCTACTGCGCAGCGGAGAAAGTGCTCTTCAGCGGCGATGTGATTTTTAAACAAAGCATCGGCCGCACTGATTTGCCCGGTGGCAGCTACGAAACCTTGCTCACCAGTATCCGCGAACAGGTACTCACTCTGCCTGACGATGTGCGTATATTGTCTGGCCATATGGGCGAGACAACAGTGGGGGAAGAGAGAAAGGGTAATCCGTTTTTGTTGTTTGGATGAAGCAATTTCGACCCCCTATTTGGGGGATAAAAAAACCCCTCTTCACCAACTGGCAAAGAGGGGTTTCATTTGTTTTTCAAACTAACAGACTAACCAACTAACCAACCAGCAAACGTACTACTTCGCATACTCCGTCGCCCTGGTCTCGCGAATCACCGTAACCTTAATCTGCCCCGGATACTGCATGGTCTCCTCGATCTGCTTGGATATGTCGCGGGAGAGCTGGATGGCGGCCAGGTCGTCGATGTCTTCGGGTTTGACGAAGATGCGCACCTCGCGGCCTGCCTGCAGGGCGTAGGTCTCTTTGACGCCTTCATAGGTGTTGGCGATCTCTTCCAGGGCACGCACGCGCTTGAGGTACATTTCCAGGCTCTCGCGCCGGGCGCCGGGACGCGCGCCGGAGATGGCATCAGCGGCTTCAACGATCACCGCTTCAACAGATTCCTGTTCGACCTCATGGTGGTGCGATGCAATCGTGTTAAGGATTCTCTCATTGACGCCATAGCGTTTGGCGAAATCAGCACCAATCTGAGCGTGGGTGCCTTCGACGTTGTGGTCCATGGCCTTGCCCAGGTCGTGCAGCAGGGCACCCGCTTTGGAGACTTCCACATTGGCACCCAACTCGGCAGCCAGTACCGCGGCCAGCTTGGATGTTTCCACTGCGTGGGCCAATTGATTCTGCCCGTAGGATGTGCGGAATTTGAGCCGCCCCAGTTTCTTAGTGATCTCTTTGTGCAGCCCGG
The DNA here is from genome assembly GCA_964419495.1 of uncultured Anaerolineales bacterium. GTDB lineage: Bacteria > Chloroflexota > Anaerolineae > Anaerolineales > UBA11858 > NIOZ-UU35. The sequence continues at coordinate 84,633 of CAYQQX010000002.1, read as the reverse complement.
GGACACCTGCTTCGTAGGCGGCTTCTTCTCCCGCCTCACGGATTACACGGTCTACATCTTTGGCTTCTTTCTTGACAATCTTTTCGATATGCGCCGGGTGAATGCGGCCGTCGAGAACCAATCTCTCCATCGAGCGGCGGGCGACCTCGCGCCGCACCGGGTCAAAACTTGAGATCGTGATCGCTTCAGGTGTGTCGTCGACGATGACGTCCACGCCGGCAGCGCGCTCAAAGGCGTGAATGTTGCGTCCGTTACGGCCAATGATGCGCCCCTTCATGTCGTCAGATGGGAGGGGCACTGCTGAAGAAGTTACTTCGACAACGTGCTCAGATGCAACCCGTTGAATAGCATCCGCGACCATCTTGCGGGCGCGTTTTTCGCCTTCTTCTTGCGCTTCTGCTTCGACCTGCCGGATGATGCGCGCCATATCGTCGCGCGATTCTTTTTCGACATCATCCAAAAGAAACTGGCGCGCCTCTTCAGTGCTCATTCTGGCGACTTGTTCTAATTTTTCGCGGGTCTCGACTTCGATTTTTTCGATCTCGTTGGATTTTCGGTCCAAGGCGCTTTGTCTTTTGTTGAGTGATTGTTCTCGCCTCTCTAGGCGTTCGGAGCGAGTATCCATTTGGTCTTGTCGCCGCTGCAAGCGGTCTTCTGAGCGGGATACTTCTTCTCGACGGCGAGATATTTCCACATCCGCTTCTTCACGAACTTTGAGCATCTCGTCTTTGGCTTGTAGCCTTATTTCCCGTGCTTCTTCTCTGGCATCAACTAAAATTCGATCCCCCTGATCTTTTAGTTTTAAATTTGCTTGTCGGACTTGATATGCCTTCAAGAAAAAGCCAATTACTGCGCCCAAGATCACTGCGATCACAGGGATCATAAATGCTGCTGGTGGATTCATAGGTATACCTCGTTTCCAGGTTTATTATCTCAATTTTGAAGGATGTGTCTCTTGATGACTCCAGAATAAATGCTGTTGAAACGCATCCCGGGCCGGATGATCACCATCTAGCTCAGTGATGTGACACAGACCCTATGTCTGTTCTTGCTCCTCGGCCCAAACCCGTTCAACAATCGGTGCAGCGACACCATAGTTGAAGCCTCGCCGGGCTAAGAACGCTAATAGTTTTTTTCGAAACTCGGGCCATTCAAATCTAAGGTACTTGCGAGCGTTTTTCTTGGCGGCCCGATAGGCCAGTTCACCTTCATCTAAGCTCTGAAGAGCTTCTTCGATCACTTCTTGATCAACGCCTTTTTGGCGTAATTCACTCTGTAATGCCCTGCGTCCACGCGGCCGAAACTCCGAACGATTTTCAACCCAGGCACTGGCGAAATGGAGATCATCCACCAGGTTATTGCGGCGCAGGCGTTCAAGCACTTCTTCAATGACACTTTCAGGGGTGTCATGTTTTTTCAGGTTCCGACGAATTTCAGTTTCAGTGCGAACCCGGTAGCTGAGGAAGTTCAAAGCTCGTTGATACGCCTTTTCACTGGCCTCAGACTGCTTGAGTTGGCGAATCTTCTCTTCATCAATCTCCTGACCGATTTGCAGCCAGGCTGCCACGACCCGGAAAAGCCCAAATGCGTATTCGCCGTCCAAAAACACACTGACTCGGTCAGGGTTGCGTTTTTGGGCTTTCAGCGCAGTGATCTTTTTCGCCATATCTCAATACAAAAAGCCGTGGCTAATCTTCAAGCCACGGCTGCGCGCCTTAACAGTCTGGATCTCAGTTTATTGTATGATGCTTTTCTTGTTCAGGTATTCGATTAACACCTGTGCTGACAATTACTAAGCCTAAATCGCCCTTGGGGTTTTTCGTCTACTTATTTCTTTTCCTGTTCAATAACTTACTTACAACCTGAGGGCCAAAACCATACGTAAAATTGTTTTCTGAGATCTAATTTCAAAGCCATGGCCGCGCGCGATAAAAAAATGATATTCAGTGAAACTCGCGCGGCGAGAAGATTTGAATGGAATTTATGGAATGTTATCCAAATCCCATTCTTGCTGAACACAATGTCCAGCAGTCAATGTGTCAATGTTCAAGTGGCATCAGCGGAGGGGGAAGGAGCTCTTCACGGATAGCCGCTTCGATCTCCTCAGCCAATTTCCAGTTTTGGCGCAGGAAATCTTTGGCATTTTCGCGTCCCTGCGCAATTCTCTGGTCTCCGTACGAATAGTACGAACCCCGTTTGCTGATGATCTCCATGCCGGCGGCAATGTCCAGTAAGTCACCGGCTTTGGAGATGCCTTCATTATACATGATATCAAATTCCGCCGTCTGGAAGGGCGGGGCAACCTTGTTCTTGACCACGCGCACGCGTGTGCGGTTGCCAACAACTTCTGATCCGATCTTAATTGTCTGGACACGGCGCACATCTAACCTCACCGATGCGTAGAACTTCAACGCCTGTCCGCCAGTGGTGGTTTCTGGATTGCCGTAGACCACGCCTATCTTTTGGCGGAGCTGGTTGGTAAAAATTACTGCCGTATTGGCTTGTTTGATGGCTCCCGAAAGTTTGCGCAAAGCCTGGGACATCAAGCGGGCCATCAAGCCCATATGGGAGTCGCCCATATCCCCATCCAACTCAGCTCGGGGAACGAGGGCAGCAACTGAATCAATCACAACCACATCTACTGCGCCAGAGCGCACCAGGGTTTCAGTAATTTCTAAGGCCTGCTCGCCCATATCGGGCTGGGCAATGAGCAGGTTCTCTATATCCACACCGCATGCCTCAGCATATGCGGGGTCAAGGGCATGCTCCATATCAACGAAAGCAGCCGTACCGCCCAGTCGCTGAGCTTCGGCAACGATGTGTTGTGTTATGGTCGTTTTTCCAGAAGATTCAGGGCCATATATTTCCGTCACACGGCCCCGGGGTATGCCACCCACACCTAGAGCGATATCAAGAGAGAGGGACCCCGTAGGAATCGCATCCACAGTTAGATGACGAGCGTCACCTAATCGCATGATGATTCCTTCCCCAAATCGTTTGGTGATATCACCTAGAGCATTATTGAGCGCGGCCTGCTTCTCTTCGCTCACGGTGTAGTCTTCTCCTTATTAACCAAGTGTTACAGTTTAACATGTTTGAGTTGATAATGGAAGGTACCCACAATCACTCATCAATTAAAGATTAGGAAAATCACATTTTGTTTAACTTGGTAGTGTTGACAACAGATTTTGTCAGTAGTAAAAACAATATATGAAACATCTTTGTCGGAGAGATATTTCCAAATGGTAGCACGGCTAGGTTAACAATTGGGGGTAAGTATCCAGTGTTTTAGGTGACAAACGCAACTACTTGAATCGAATACTTTTGAGAGAATTGGGGTTACTAGGTAGTGTAGACATTTCAGACATTTTCTAGAGAAACGAGCGCGATTTGAAAACAGCTTTTTATAGAGAAAAATCCCCAAATGTCAACACGGCCTAGATAGTGTTAATATTTTGATAAAAATGTTGGATTACGAACCTATTTTCGTATGAATTATTTATTGAGAGATCTCAAATATCAACACGGCCTAGATAACGTATGAGCGTAGTACACAGTTTGGGATGCATGATCAGCAAAAATCATGTTCATGTAGCCTATTCAAAAAGGAGAAAATCCAATGAGCAAAATTACTCGTGAAGATGCTCTTGAATATCATCGTCTTGATGGTAAGCCTGGGAAAATTGCTATTTTGCCCACCAAACCACTGGACACACAGCGCGATCTTTCACTGGCCTATTCCCCCGGTGTGGCGATCCCAGTTTTGGAAATTGCCGAGGATCCAAGCCTGGCGTATGAATATACTTCCAGGGGCAATCTGGTTGCTGTCGTTTCCAATGGCACAGCCATCCTTGGATTGGGAGATCGAGGCGCATTAGCTTCCAAGCCGGTGATGGAGGGCAAAGGGGTGCTCTTCAAAGTTTTTTCTGATATAGATGTTTTTGACATCGAGGTAGATGTTCACGACCCCGATGAGTTGATCAAAGTTGTGGCAGCCATCGCACCGACTTTTGGTGGTATCAACCTTGAAGATATCAAAGCCCCAGAGTGCTTCTATATTGAAGAGACGCTCAAAGAGATGCTGGATATTCCCGTATTCCACGACGACCAGCATGGAACGGCGATCATTTCATCAGCGGGTTTGTTGAACAGTTTGGAAGTTGTTGGTAAGGATATCGGTGACATTCGCATTGCCATCTCCGGTGCAGGGGCGTCAGCGATTTCTTGTGCGGATCTGGCTGTGCAGTTGGGCGTCAAGCGTGAGAATATTTTGATGGTGGACAGCCGAGGGGTAATTTTCAAGGGTCGAGAGGGTTTGAACAAATATAAAGAACGTTTTGCCCCCGAAACGGACGCCCGCACCCTGGCAGACGCGGTGAGCGGCGCCGATGTGTTTTACGGCCTCTCCGTGGCTGACGTTCTCACCCCTGAGATGGTCAAAACCATGGCTGATCAACCAATCATCTTTGCCATGGCCAACCCTGACCCGGAGATCAACTACGACCTGGCCAAAGAAGTACGCCCCGATGCAATCGTGGCAACCGGCCGTTCAGATTTCCCCAATCAAGTCAACAATGTTTTAGGCTTTCCCTTCATCTTCCGCGGCGCCCTGGATGTACGCGCCAGCGCCATCAATGACGAGATGAAATTGGCCGCCGCTCATGCCCTGGCTGCATTGACTAAGGAAGATGTTCCTGACAGCGTGTTAAGAGCATATGGGGTTGAGAGTATGAAGTTAGGTCCAGAATATATTATCCCCAAACCTTTAGACCCGCGTGTGCTGATTTGGGAGGCTCCCGCAGTTGCCAAAGCTGCCATGGAGACCGGCGTTGCTCGCATCAATATCGATCTTGATGAATATCGCGAGCAGCTAGCCTTCAGGCAAGGTATGGGGCAGCGCGTGCGCCATTTCATCATGAACAAAGCTAAAGCCGCTTCGCCGAAGAAACGGGTTGTCTTTGCCGAAGGCGAAGAAGATAAAGTTCTGCGTGCGGCAGCTCAGGTTGAGGAAGATGGTATTGGAATCCCATTACTGGTTGGTCGTGAAGAGTTCATCCATGAACGGGTAACTGCATTGGGTCTACGTTGCTGCCCGAAAATTATCAATCCGCGAGAATTTGACCGTATCGATGAATATGCCAAGGTATTTTATGATTTGCGCCAACGCAAGGGTATTACGATCAGTGAAGCTGGTGATTTGGTCAAAGAGCCCAATGTGTTTGGTCCGATGATGGTCAAAATGGGCGATGCGGATGCTTTTGTCTCTGGCCTGACCTACCAGTACCCAGAAGTGCTGCGCCCGGCCTTACAAATTCATCACACGAAAGCGGGTTCTGACAAAGCCGCTGCGGCCTATATTATGGTTGTCAATGATAGGGTATACATCTTCGCTGATGCGACTGTCAATATTGATCCATCTGCTGAAGATCTAGCCGAAATAGCGCATCTGGCGGCCGATTTGGCCAGGCAGCTTGAGATTGAGCCGCGCGTGGCACTGCTTTCCTTCTCGAATTTTGGAAGCACACCGCATCCACTTTCAGCAAAAGTGCAGAAAGCTCTGAAACTGATCCGTGAAAAGAATCCCGATTTGGTGGTTGATGGTGAGATGCAGGCTGATACAGCCGTAGTGCCTGAGATCATCGATGAACGTTTCCCCTTCAGCACCGTCAAAGATGCCAACGTGCTTATCTTCCCCTCACTGGAAGCGGCCAATGTGGCCTATAAATTGTTGGCTCGTCTGGGCGGCGCCAATGCCATAGGCCCCATCCTTCTAGGCGTCGGAGCCCCAGTGCATGTGCTGCAGACCGGCGACGATGTACGTGATATTGTCAATATCGCCGGCGTGGCTGTGATGGATGCAGTTAGTCGAGATGAGTAGGGAGTAGAACTAGCCCGGTTTATTAAACAATCCCAATTCTTGAAATTTGACGGCCGACTGCAGACGGCGGACCGCGACATACTGTTTTTTTGTAGCGGTCAACGGTCTGTGGTCGGCCGTCTTTTATGGTAGGATTCGGTAGTCAAAAACAATAACCACAGATGAATTGGATGAATACAGATAAAACATCAGCAAAATCTGTGTTTATCTGTGTTCATCTGTGGTTCTTTAAGATTGAAATTCGGATTGCTTTGGAGGAAATATTTTGTCTGAAGTCACGAAAATTTGTTTTGTTTGTTTAGGCAATATTGTCCGTAGCCCGTTGGCGGAGAATATGTTTCGCCATTTGGCTGAACAAGCTAACTTGGGCGATAAATACGAAGTCGATTCGGCAGGTACTTCAGGCTGGCATGTGGGTGAGCAGCCGGATAAACGCATGCGGCGTGTGGCTGCGGGTCATGGTTTCAAGTATGATGGCAGAGGCCGCCAATTCAAACAGCACGATTTTGAAACTTTCGATTTGGTTATCGCCATGGACTCGGATAACCGCTCAAATTTATCGCGTCTAGCCCGCTCGGAAGAAGAAAGAGCCAAAATCCATCTGATGCGCGAATTCGACCCCCAAGGCAGCCCAACTGCCCCTGTCCCGGATCCCTATTATGGCGGTATCGATGGCTTCGAAGAAGTCTTTCAGATTGTCAAACGTTCGTGCCAGGGTTTATTAGATGCCGTGGAGAGCGGTCAAATCGATTTTTGACAAGTTCTATTCAATCGGAATTCTTATCCAAATTGATGATCCCCCAACAGATTACAACCTGGTTAGTTGAAAACGATTTTGGTGATGTGTCATCCAGCCAAACTGTGGGTGGTGGCTGTATTAACAATGGCCAAATTCTTATAACTGTATCAGGGAAATCATTTTTCTTGAAAACCAATCGCCATACACCTGCAGATATGTTTGCCAGGGAAGTTGAAGGTCTGGATGCTCTACGGGTGGATGGCGGTCCTGTTATTCCAGAACCATACCTATATGGAGATGGATTTATTTTGATGGAGGATCTTTCTCCGTCAACTCCGGGCCGCGATTATTGGCCGGGGTTTGGGCGTCAATTGGCAACTTTGCACAACCATACCAGCGCCCAATTTGGTTTTGATCATGATAACTATATCGGCAGCACCCCCCAACCTAATCCCTGGACTGATAATGGGCATGTATTCTTTGGGGAGAGTCGTTTGTTGTATATGACGCGCCTGGCAAGTGAACGCGGCTTGATGGGGAGCGATGATGCCCAAAGGGTTGAAAAATTAGTCTCGAAGCTGCCAGATCTGATCCCACAACAACCTGCATCACTCATCCACGGTGATCTTTGGAGTGGCAATGCGACTAGCGATTCAAATGGTGAGCCAGCCATCATCGATCCCGCAACTCATTATGGCTGGGCTGAAGCTGAATTGGCGATGACGATGCTATTTGGCTCATTTCCTGGGGCGTTCTTTTCAGCCTACGAAGAAGTGCGCCCTCTTGATCACGGATACCGCTCACGATTTTCGATTTATAACTTATATCACCTGCTCAACCATCTCAACATCTTTGGGCGCAGTTACTTGGGACAGGTGCAATCCATCATTCGTCAATTTGCATAACACCTGAGTTTATCTGCGTCCATCAGCGGCAAAAATATATGTCATTAAACGAAATTCGCTTCGAACACATTAAAGTCAAAGATTTACAAGAATTTGCTGAATGCGTCTTGGGAAACTCAAAAAAGGGTCAGTTCGTGCCTATCACCATGCAGCGAGCCATCGCCCACGCTAGCAATCCTTACGCGGCGAAGAACGATGTCGCCTTGTTAGTAGCCATCGATAGCGACGAAGATGTGGTGGGCTATTTCGGTATTCTTCCCCTCTTGTTGCGCAGCGGTGAAGAATACTTTAAAGCCAATTGGTTCACCACCTGGTCGGTATCTGCGAAGGTGCGCGGTCGCGGGGTCGGTGCGCAGCTGATGGCTGAAGCACTCAGTCTTAAACAGGATTACTTGATTGTGGGCAGCGTACATGCCCGGCGAGTGTGCCGCAAATATGGTTTTTGGGAGCGTTCACCTTTAGCCTATTATTGGTTGGATACCACTGGAATGGGGCATCTCAACCCCTTGGTGTGGATTCGACGGGGATATCGCAAACTGATTCACTTATTGCGAATAGATCAAGAAGTCAAATTGAAGACTCCATTGATTGATTGGATTGACAGTTGGGTTGGACCTTTTCTAAAGAGATTGTTCTACGCGCTGATCGCCGGACCGCAGAGCAAAGTTTTGGCTGATATCCGCTTTGAAGAGGTGGATCAACTCCAAAGGGAGCCGGCCACCCCACTCAACCGCCCGCAGGTTGAACTGCATCGCGGTGTGGACGCCGTAAACTGGATGCTCAAAAATCCTTGGGTGGTTGAGACTGGCCAATCGATTACAGAAGATATGGATTATTTTTTCAGCGACACACGACCTCTTTATCGGTTCGTCGCCTTGGAATTATTCTCTTCTGATGATGAGTACAAAGGTTTTGTGGTTTATTCGATTTCCCAAAAGGGAAGCAAAATGGTGCTGCGAACATTGGATTACTGCTTCACCCAACCCTCAGACCAACGCTATGTGTTAGCTCTGGCAATCCAATATGGGCGCCAATATTTGGCAGATATCATAGAAATCCCTGCCCAAGCCGCAGCTGATTTGCGACCCAGCCTGATTGCAAAATTGCTTCTTCATAGAAAGGAGCGCATTTACCAGTGTATGCCTAAAGATGATGAAAGCCCCTTAGCTCAGGCCTGGGAAGATATCGCCCTAAAGCTAGTTGATGGGGATATGTCATTTTCATAATCCGTTTCAAGTTGGCACGTTGAACGTTACACGTTAGCTATGAAGAAATTATTATCACGCCTTCTAAAACTGATTTCTAATCTGATCCCTTTGTGGCTCTATCCGGTTTTTATAAGACGTAAGAGTATTGATTTTTTCTATCATGCTGTCTCTGACGAACCGATGGAGCATGCCCAGCATTTGTATCCTGTGGTTCCGGTAGGGCGGTTCGAAGCAGCGTTGGATTATCTCCAAAAGCGGTATCAGTTTGTCGCCTATGACAAGCTCCATGATCATCGCGTAAAGGGAGAATCCTTACCTTCGAAAACCACCCACCTATCTTTTGATGATGGTTTTTCAGAGTGTTTCTCTGTGGTCAGGCCCATCCTATTAGAGCGATCAATCCCCTGTACTTTTTTTCTTTCCACAAACTGGATCGATAATCAAAGAATGTTCTACCGCAACAAAATCTCTTTATGCGTTGAACATCTTATGGTTGATCCAGCATCTCTTTCTAAACTAGACGCGTTGAAGTCCGACCTATCAACTGTGGAAGCTGCCGTCCAATGGCTCAAAGAACTACGCTTGCCAGACATTGAAGTCATTAACAGTGTTTGCGATGTATTGGATGTCGATTGGCAAAAATTCTTGGAAGAGAATCAACCCTATTTGACCATCCCGCACATTCAACAAATGCACACAGAAGGATTCGCCATTGGCGCGCACACCAAAACGCACCGCAAATTGAAGGATTTGTCTTCTGCTGAAATTGAAGAAGAGATCGTCGAATCCTGCAGGGATATCCAGGAAATTACCGGACAGGATATTGTGCCTTTTTCATTCCCACACTCAGCCTTTGGCATTGATCGTGATTTGTTGGCTGACATTCGAGCTAGGCATCCATTTATTGGGTTGCTCTTTGATACCAAAGGTGTCAGGAAGGATGAAAGCTTCATTGTCAATCGCGTGTGGGTTGAGCGACCGCTAACCCCAAAACGAGAATTACACTCTCTCCCCGATGTGCTGTACAACGCTTATCGGGAAGCCTGGGTTGATGAAATCATGGATGCGATGCGAAGGATAAACTCTTAGTTTGACTAAATCCATAGGGGTAATAATCAGACAGAAATAGCCCCAATATGTGAAATATTTCCTTAGTCATTCCTAACTCAAATCTACATAAATCTACATGTTAATCTGATAATATCTCCGGTAGAATGCGCTTAATACTGGTACAACGGAGCGCATTTCATTGACAGACGTTATCGGTAGCGATCAGAATTCCCCATCTAGATCTCTGGGTATCTTATTATTAAACACGGGAACACCGGAAGCAGCATCGCCTTCGGCAGTGCGGCGATTCTTGGCTGAGTTTCTTTCCGACAAAAATGTAATCGACTACCCACGCTGGTTATGGTTGCCTTTGCTCTACGGGATCATTTTGAACGTCAGGCCGCGCCGTTCTGCGCGCATGTATCAGCGAATTTGGGGTGCTGAGGGTTCTCCTTTACTTACAATGACGCAGAGCCTTGGCGATAAATTGCAGACTACACTCGCCGATCAAATGTCTGGGGATGTTAAGGTCGAATTTGCCATGTGTTATGGTAATCCATCCATTGCCAAAGTTTTGTCACAAATCATAAATTCTGAGATCGAACAATTAGTCATTTTGCCGCTTTTCCTGCAGTATTCGGGCACCACACTTGAGATGTGGGAGTGGTGATTATCGTGGTGTTCACTATTTCGGTTACACAAATGTCTCCACTGTCATTCCTAGCGCAGCGAGGAATCCCGGGTATCTGACTTTTCTTGCTAATCGCCCGGTTTCAGGGATTCTTCACTCCGCTTGCACTGCACACCTACGGCGACGCTGCGTTCACGTCGTGCTTTGCGGCCTTACGGGCAGGCGGGCCTTGCCGTAGGCACGTCTTCGACGGGCCATGACACTTATAGCATTGGATTTTGAAAAACACCAGCTTTTTCACCACTCCCTGAGATGTTTTGCTTTCAACAGTGATTGACAGTGTTGCTATAATTATCAGAGTAGATCAACCATGGATGGATAATAGGAGCCTACAACCTGATGAAAAACTCTACTCAAGATTTCTCAAGAGAAAACATGGATGATGCCTTTGAAGAATTCCGTAAGGATTATCCATGTTTTGATTCAACAAGAATTATTGATGAACTTCGTGAGCGTGAATACAGCCGCCTTGATCGGCTCAATCAGGTTTATTTGGATTACACCGGTGGGGGATTATATGCATCTTCGCAGTTACGTCAGCATATGGAATTGCTAGAAGAAGGAGTCTTTGGCAATCCGCATTCTAAGAATCCTACATCGCTTGCGATGACGCATCTTGCTGAGCAGGCACGCAGTTACGTGCTCAAGTATTTCAACGCGAACCCCGATGAATACACTGCCATCTTCACACCAAATGCCAGTGGAGCTTTAAAACTAGTTGGTGAGGCCTATCCTTTTCATCAAGGTGGTCGTTTTCTTCCGGCCTTTGATAACCATAACTCTGTGAACGGAATTCGAGAATTTGCTCGAGCGAAAGGGGCTAAAGTTACCTATATGCCATCGGTTTTGCCCGAGCTTCGTTTCGATGACCAAGCTTTGCATGCTGAACTAGATCACGTGCAACCCGAGAGTTTCAACTTGTTTGCCTATCCTGCCCAATCGAATTTCACCGGGGTACAGCATTCTTTGGAATGGATTGAGAAAGCTCACGCAAAAGGGTGGGATGTGTTGATCGATGCGGCAGCATTTGTGCCAACAAATAGGCTTGACCTGGGTAAATGGAAACCTGATTTTGTGCCGCTCTCATTTTATAAAATGTTTGGATACCCTACCGGAGTTGGATGCTTGCTGGCTCGTAAGAGTACGCTAAAAAAACTATTGCGTCCTTGGTTTGCAGGTGGGACGATATCCATAACATCAGTTCAAGGGGAAGGTTGGCACTATCTATTGGAGAATGAAGCAGGCTTTGAAGATGGTACGATCAATTTTTTGAATCTTCCGGCAATTGAAATTGGCCTCCGACATATCTCTAAGATTGGAATCGGCACCATTCATGAGCGAGTTGACTGTCTTACAGGCTGGCTGCTAGATCAAATGATCGCGCTTCGACACAGTAACGGTACCCCATTAGTGGAAATCTTTGGTCCTCGTAATACTAACGATAGAGGGGGCACAATTGCTTTTAGCTTGGATGACCCTGAAGGAATCCGGCTGGATTACCGCAAGGTGGAGGCATTAGCCAACCGCGAAAATATTTCCTTAAGAACCGGTTGTTTTTGCAATCCTGGCACAGGTGAGATTGTCCACAATCTAACCCAAGATGAAATGGCCAAGGCTTTCAACCGCCCCGAACCTATGTCGTTTGATTTCTTCTTTGATTGGGCGCGCACAGAGCACAATCGTAACCCCAGCACTATCCGTATTTCTGTAGGGATTGCCACAAACTTTGCGGATATTTATCGTTTTATGAAATTTCTTGCCAGCTTCATAGATAAACCTGAATCCGCAATACAATCTGTACAAGTTGAATATCCCATATACAATTTAATGCGAGATAGTGCATAGACAAATCATAAATAGCCAAACAAAACACACCCCGAATTTAATATTCTGGGTGTGTTTTGTTTTTTTACCCATCCCCCCGCTACAGCGAGAGAGTGCGAGGAAACCACTCTCTCGCTGCCCCGGCATGCGAAGCACGCCTACGGCGAGGAGTGCCGGGAGTGATGTTTTACCAAAAATCAATATATTTCTTAAATTTGGGGTGCCTCATGTTTGATTCTCTTGTATAGATGAACCTATTGATTGTAGGGGGAAACCTAAAAGAATTGCAAAGAAAATCCATAATAATTCGGACAATTTTACTTGCATTTTGGTGAGATTTGGGCTATACTGTGTGTGATTGTGGGTGAAAGTGGTTAAAAGTGGTATATTTGTGGTTGCAGGCGCCGGTCATTCCGGCGTTCTGCTCTTAATATCGAGATAGAACATATGTTCCTGGGACAATACCGCCACACGCTTGACGAGAAAGGACGCCTGACAATTCCAGCACGTTTTCGAGAGGAGTTGTCAGGTGGCGCGTACCTGACCCAAGGCTTTGAAAAAAATCTGCGTTTGCTCACAGAGCCTGCTTTTGAAAAAATCTCCGAAAAGTTGAATGATATGAAAACCACTGATCCTATGGCCCGAGAGCTGCGGCGTTTGATCTTTGCAACGGCCAGTCAGGTTGATCTCGATCGCGTAGGGCGTGTATTGATTCCTCAGTTCCTTAGGGATGTTGCAAACCTGGATGGCGAAGCCGTTATTGTTGGTGTCGGTGAGGGTGTTGAAATCTGGTCGCCAGGAGCCTGGGAAGGCCAAGTCACTCAATTGAGTAACGTAGACGCCAATTCAGAACGCTTCTCTGATCTCGATCTCTAGAACCATGTATTCTATTTTCTAGTTGGATTCTAACAAATAACTGAACAATGGACAAATTATCCAGCTACAAAAAAAATTCAAAAAGATGCACGATCCTGTACTTTACCAAGAAATATTACAAGCTTTGCGCCCCCGTGATGGCGGTTTCTATGTCGATGGTACAGTAGGAGCAGGCGGCCATTCATGGGGAATTCTAGAGGCCAGTTCACCCAGTGGAAAATTATTAGGATTTGATCTTGATCCTCAAGCCTTGGATCTGGCCCGTGAGCGGTTATCCGCTTTTGGGGATCGCGCAACCCTGGTACAGGAATCTTATTCCACTTTGGGCGTGCAACTAGAATCCTTAGGTTGGGATTCTGTTGATGGCATTCTCCTTGATCTTGGGCTCTCCTCAATGCAACTTGATACACCTGAACGAGGTTTCTCGCATAGGTTTAATGGTCCTCTAGACATGCGCTTTGACCCTAAAGCTGAAACCAAAGCCGCAGATTTAGTTAATAACTTGCCGGAAAAAGAATTGGCTGATCTGATTTACCAATATGGCGAAGAGCGTCATTCTCGACGAGTTGCCCGAGAAATTGTCGCTGCCCGGCCGATACAAACGACGAAAGAGCTGAAAGAAATTGTTGAAAAAAATGTGCGTAAAGGCCGGTCACGAGTTCATCCAGCGACACGCACGTTTCAGGCCTTGCGCATTGCCACCAATCAGGAATTGGAAGTAGTTGAGAGTGTGCTTCCCCAAGCTGTAAATGCTCTGAAATCAGGTGGTCGCTTGGCGGTAATCTCCTTTCACTCATTAGAGGACCGCATTGTGAAGCGATTTCTTAGAGAAGAAAGTAGAGATTGCATTTGCCCACCAGAAAAACCGATCTGTGATTGCAATCATCAATCAACCCTAAAATTGGTTTCGCGAAAACCAATCCGGCCTGAAGAGACAGAAATTGAAACCAATCCGCGAGCGCGCAGTGCCCGTCTAAGAGTCGCCGAGAAATTGTAAGCATGGCATAAGACTTGCAAGGAAAATAAGCGTATTAAATTCTTCATTCAGAGTTGCAAATAGTTATGGATCGTGTACTCAATTTCACTCAGGCATATTCTCAAACCCCTTGGCGAAAACAACTCCAGGGCATCGGAATCTTTTTAATTGTTTTGGTGGTTGTTTTATTGGCGGCAGGAATTTTTATAAGTGTGACGGCGAAGACTGCTGCTATGGGAAAAGAGATCCAACGACATCGGCTTGAGATTGAAGCTCTCGAATATGAAATCGCAAACATGGAATCACGATTGGCAATTCTAACTTCTTCATCCGAATTGAAACAACGCGCTATCGAAATGGGATTTCGTACAGTCAATCCAGAGAAAATCATCTATATTCAGGTTCCTGGGTATACCGGTCGAAATTCAGTACTTTTTGCAGAAGCTTCTCAACCAACGATGGTGCCTGTTCCTGTAATTTCATCAGAATTCACCCAATCGTGGGTAGATTGGCTTGTGCAACAATTTAGAACACCGCTTATTCCAATGGCAGAAGTAACTCCATGAACAAGATGCCTCGAATTCGGTACGCGACTTTGGGAATAGTATTTGCCTTTATTGGCATTGCTATCATTTTCCGATTATTCCAAATACAAATAGGCGCACCGAATGAGAAAATTCAGGTATATGAGGATATAGATGGTAAAGAGTGGGTGACTCTGACACCAGAACGTGGAGATATCTACGATCGTCATGGAAGTTTATTGGCTGGCAGCCAACTAATCTATGAAGTGGCTGTTGAACTCAACGAAGTAATCAACCCAACAACGATTGCCCTGGTAGCTAGCGTTGAATTAGAACTCGACTATCAATATGTTTATTTACTCGCAGATCAAGATGTGAGCGAGGTTACATCGACGCATATCACATTAGACAATTTTGTTCCTTACGAAAAGGCACAAAAGCTTTTGGATTTGCAAAACCAATTGTACGATAATCCGAAAGAGGCTGGTACCAGTAATGATGGCATAATCCACAACCTATCTGGGTTGGTTATCGTGCCGCGATTAGATCGCAGCTATCCCGAGGGAGATTTAGCATCAAATTTGATTGGTCTGGTAGATAAAGAAGGCAACAGTCATAATGGTGTTGAGGAAAAACTGCAATGGCTTCTATCGGGTGTTGAGAAACAAGAGGTCATATCTACTGATCCTTATTTGGCGTTGGAATTGCCAGAAATTACTGATGGCGCCAGCCTTGTTTTGACTATTGATCGAGAAATCCAAGATGCTATGGAAGAGCTGTTAGGGCATCATATGAACGTGAGTGGTTCGTATGCAGGCAGCATTATTGTCATGCATCCTCGCACAGGAGAAATCTTGGCGATGACATCTACGCCGCGTTTGGATTTGAGCGGCGAGTGGAATGTCGAAGATGTATACCAAGAAGGTCATACGTTCAATATGGCTATTGATGGCTACGAGCCCGGGTCTGTATTCAAGATCATTACCATGGCCGCTGCATTAGATTCTGGTGTAGCGACTCCCGAAACCCCTTTCACGGATACCGGCGGACTTGAAGTTGAAGGTTGGACGATCCGAAACTGGAATGGAGGTGCTTGGGGTCCACAGACCATGAAAACTTGCATGGAGAACTCCCTGAATGTTTGTCTGGCCTATGTCGCTACCGAACTCTTAGGTCAGAACCGCTTCTACGATTATGTAAAAGCATTTCAGTTTGGACAGCCGACTGGAATAGAACTCGCCTGGGAGTATGCTGGAAACGTTCGCTACAACAATGAGGATGACTGGCATCTTATTGACCTGGCAACAAACTCGTATGGTCAAGGTATAGAAGTCACACCAATCCAAATGCTGCGGGCAGTTTCTGCAGTTGCAAATGACGGCAAAATGGTAACCCCGCATATTTTGAAAGCCGTGATCAATAACGGGCATCAATATACTTTTGAACCGGAAGTAGCAGGTTCACCGATATCGCAGCAAACCGCTCATACGCTCTCAAATATGTTAGCCCAGATTGTTGAAAGCGAATCCTATACGGATATGCCAGAAAATTACCGGGTTGCGGGAAAAACAGGTACAGCTACAATCTACAATGATTCCCGCACGAACACATCATTTGTAGGATGGGGTCCTATAGATGATCCGCAATTCATGGTGTACATATGGCTAAACAAGCCGACCTCATCTCAATGGGCATCACTTGTTACTGGCCCAATTTTCCGAGATGTTGTCGAGAGATTAGTAATTTTGATGGACATTCCACCAGATCATGTTCGTCGCAGCTTAGCAGCTGATTAATAAAAAAGTAATGCTGACTTTAGGTGATATACTCTTCGCTCTTGTCGAGCAACGCCCAGATTGGGCAAATCAGGTGATTACTGATGCTGTTGTAGATTCACGGCAGGTGATCCCCGGTGCCCTCTTTGTCGCAATGCCCGGAGAGAAGGTTGATGGCCATGATTTTGTGGAAAATGCCTTTGACAGCGGTGCGAGCATTGCTTTTGTTCAGAACGATTTGCCAAACGAATTATCAGTATTGGACTTACGAGAGAAGCCACAACTTGAGCAGGCAATAATTCCTGAGATCCCCTTTGCTTTGCGAGTAGAGAATACTCTCACAGCCTTGCAGCAGGTGGCACGCGGTTGGCGTCGTCAGCTTGATATTCGAGTTGTGGGGGTCACCGGGAGTGTTGGAAAATCAACGACCAAAGAATTGGTCTCATCAGTTTTAGAACAGCGCTATAGCACACTCAAAAATCCCGGCAACTTGAATAATGAAATTGGTCTTCCACTCACAATGCTGCGCTTGAGCGCCGGACATCGCAGGGCAGTCTTGGAGATGGGACTTTATGTGCCTGGTGAAATTGCTTTTCTATGTGATTTGGCTCAACCGCATATTGGTGTGATCACAAACGTTGGAACAGTCCACGCTGAAAGAGCGGGTTCACAAGAAGCCATCGCCCGTGGAAAGGCCGAACTTGTAGAAGCCTTACCTCCTGACCCTGAAGGTGTGGCCATTCTCAATTATGATGATCCTTTGGTTAGAGAAATGGCCGAGAAAACTCAAGCCAGGGTTTTTTATTATGGCCTGAGCCCCGAGGCAGATCTTTGGGCAGATCAAGTAGAGGGTTTAGGGTTGGATGGCATTCGTTTTCGCCTGCATTTCGGTGGAGAGACTCTTCATCTGAGGGTTCCCCTTATTGGTCGCCACTCTGTCCATACGGTTTTACGAGCGACAGCAGTTGGGTTGAATGATGGCCTTACTTGGCAAGAAATCATCGATGGATTGCGTTCTGGTCATACCCAACTAAGGCTGGTAGCAGTTCGCTCAAGCAGCGGTGCCTTGTTGTTAGACGATACGTATAATGCTTCCCCGCAGTCATCATTAGCTGCCTTGAACATGTTGGATGAAATGCAAGGTCATAAGATTGCAGTGTTGGGTGATATGTTGGAGTTAGGCCCATATGAAAAATCCGGTCACTGGAAAATTGGCCTGCGTGCCGCGGAAGTTGCTGACGCTATTTTAACAGTAGGCGAGCGCAGTCGACATATCGCAGAAGCTGCGCGGAGTGTGGGTTTTTCTAGTCAGGATCTGGTTGAGTTTGAGAGCAGCGATCAGGCCATTGAATATTTGCAAGATAATTTGCATGAAAATGACGTCGTCCTGGTAAAAGGTTCGCGCGGTATGCGTATGGATCGAATTGTAGCAACTTTGGAGGCACGTTAATGGCCCAAACTACCTTGGCGTTGGCACTTGCGGGATTTAGTTTCCTGCTAACAGTGATTTGGGGACCGCCTCTTTTGCGTGTATTGCGGAATTTCAAAGTGGGTGAACAAATTCGCGTCGATGGCCCTGAGAGACACATCTCCAAGTTGGGGACCCCAACTATGGGTGGGGTGATGGTCGTATTACCCGTAGCGTTAATAACCCTTTTACTCAATTCTGCCTCTTTAATCGGTCCGACTGAAGTTTTGGGTACCTCGGTGATGCTGCCTCTTGGGGTATTGATACTCTTTTCCTTAATTGGTGTGGTTGATGACTGGGAAGGCTTACGAGGTCGTCGTAGAGGCGAAGGCATGCGAGCCCGAACTAAGTTTCTTCTACAATTGATTGTGGCGTTCGGCGCATCTTATGGTTTATATCATTTTCTTGATGCACCTCATCTCTATATGCCCGGATTTAATATAGATTTCAAGGTTGGATTATGGTATTTCCCCATCGCCATGTTTCTCATTGTTGGGTTTTCCAATGCTGTCAACCTGTCCGATGGCTTAGATGGCTTAGCCGGATTGATCTCAGCAACAGCGTTTGTGGCATATGGAGGTATTGCGGTTTTACAAGGTCAGATCTTCCTGGCACGATTTTGTTTCACATTAGTTGGTGCGCTTTTTGGTTTTTTGTGGTTCAACGTTCATCCTGCTCAATTATTCATGGGTGATACTGGGTCCCTTGGATTAGGCGCTACGCTTGCTGTGGTAGCTTTGATGACCGGCCAGTGGGCAGTCCTGCCTATCATCGCTATCATACCGGTTAGCATTACCCTGAGCGTGATGATCCAAACAGGATATTTCAAACTCACTAAACGACTTTATGGCGAAGGGCGGCGTGTATTTAAGATGGCCCCACTACATCATCACTTTGAGCTCTCTGGTTGGAGTGAAACCCAAATCGTGCAGCGATTTTGGCTAATTAGCCTGATGGCAGCCATGATTGGAGTTGCGTTATCCGTAGCATAATGAAGAAACTGGATTGGAAAGGTCTACGAGTATTGATAATTGGTGCAGCACGACAGGGAACAGCCCTGGCGCGCTATTTACGTGCGCATGGTGCACACGTAGTGCTCAATGATCGCCGCAATCCTGAAGATTTTGCTGGTATTCGAGAGAATTTGAAAGATTTATCCATCCAATGGGTATTAGGTAGTCACCCTCTGGAACTGTTAGATCAGGTGGATTTGGTTTGTGTCTCTGGTGGAGTGCCTCTGACTTTGCCAATAGTCGTAGAAGCACAAAATCGTGGCTTATCGCTCTCTAACGACTCACAGATCTTTTTGGAAGCTGCTCCATGCAAGGTAATAGGGATCACTGGTTCTGCTGGAAAAACAACCACTACGTCGTTGGTTGGCCAGATAACTGAAGAAGCTGTCAAAAGCCAATCATCTACATTCAGCCGTATTTGGGTCGGCGGCAATATTGGCAACCCCCTGATTTCTAACCTCGATGAAATGACTGCAGATGATTTAGTTGTGATGGAACTTTCCAGCTTTCAGCTTGAACTTATGACCTGCTCTCCAGATATTGCCGCGGTACTCAACGTGACCCCAAACCATCTCGACAGACATGGGAACATGGAAGCTTATACAGCTGCGAAGAGGCGAATATTGGATTTCCAGAACCCAGGCGATACGGCCATTTTGAGTCAAGATGATCAAGGGGCTTGGGGATTAGTTGATTACCTTCAGGGTGATTTGATCACCTTTGGCATGACGCGTCCACCCAGAGGTCGACGTGGAACTTTCCTGCAAGATGGCTGGATCACGCTTTGGGATCGAGAGTCAACTCAAAAATTGCTTCCCATAGATTTGGTCAAACTGCGCGGCAGACACAATTTATTGAATGTTTTGGCTGCGTGTGCCATCGTCTCTGCTGCAGAAATCCCTGCTGATGCAATGCAAGCTGGTGTAGAGAATTTCAAGGGCGTAGCCCATCGATTGGAATTTGTTCGTTCCTGGGGTGGCGCCGATTGGTACAACGACTCAATTGCCACAGCACCTGAGAGGGCCATTGCCTCGATCAGCGCATTTGATGAACCGATTGTGCTTCTTGTAGGCGGTCGAGATAAAGATTTGCCCTGGGAAGAATTAGCAGCCATTGTCCGGCAGCGGATCGATCACCTGGTGATTTTTGGTGAAGCATCTGATG
The DNA here is from genome assembly GCA_964419495.1 of uncultured Anaerolineales bacterium. Lineage (GTDB taxonomy): Bacteria > Chloroflexota > Anaerolineae > Anaerolineales > UBA11858 > NIOZ-UU35. The sequence goes on along the minus strand of CAYQQX010000002.1, from coordinate 64,542 downwards.
TAATTTCCCACGCCATGGTAAATGAAAAACATGAGAAGCGTCCATATTCAACTACAGTTTGTCAAGGTTTAAAAGAAGCGGTCAAAGCTGCTGCTGAAGTTGTTGAACCAGGTGATGTAGTACTTCTCGCTCCTGGTGGGACGAGTTTTGATGAATTCATAGATTTTGCTGAAAGAGGAGAATACTTTCGAAAATGGGTCAAAGAGTTAGCGTAGCCACACGGCAGCGGACGAAGCGATCTGGAAAAGCATGGCCATCTCCCAGATTGAATATCGATGTGCCCCTGATTTTGGTAATCCTGACTTTGGTAGGGTTTGGATTACTGATGATGCATTCGGCTAGTTGGAATGCTTCTTTGCTGCTAACTAAGGACAATGCTGAAGGCAGTTCAACTACGTACCTTTTCTACCGGCAGCTACGCTGGTTGGGAGTTGGGTTTGTGGCAATGATAGTCCTTACCTGGTTGAACTATCACCGATGGCACTATCTATCTATCTTGGTTATGGCAGTTACGCTGATTGCACTGATTGGTGTGCTGGTATACGGTGAAACTGTGGATGATGTTACACGCGCATATTTTGATGGTTCTTACCAACCCTCTGAGCTGGCTAAATTTGCCATCATTGTTTATTTAGCTGTCTGGCTCAATGCCAAACGAGACCAGCTTTCTGATTTGGGCTATGGGCTTTTTCCACTGGCAATCATTGTTGGAATCACGGGTGGTTTGATTCTACGTCAGCCGGATTTGAGTGCCGCGGCGATGGTCTTGATCTTAGGCGGCATCATGTATTACCTGGCAGGAAGTGATGCCATTCAGACAGGGATCTTGTTTTTGGTGACTGGATTGGCAGGCTTTTTTGTTTTGCGCTTCAACCCCACCGATAATAATCGTGTGGCTGTATTCAAAGAAGGTTGGAATGACATTCTTGCCTCATCCGATCATGTGAAGCATTCATTGGTTGCGTTTGTGCGCGGCGAATGGATCGGTGTGGGTATTGGCCATGGAACTTCAAAACTGACCACATTACCTTTCCCACATACAGACAGCGTTTTCGCTGTAATTGGAGAGGAAACCGGGGTGATAGGTGCAGCGTTTGTGGTCATTCTTTTTGCACTAGTGTTATGGCGCGGTTTGGTCATTGCAAATCATGCCCCGGATGGTTTGGGGTCTCTGCTTGCAGCTGGGTTGACAATTTGGATTACTTTAGAAGCCTTTATGAACATGGCTTCCTTACTAGGCCTGATGCCTTTTGCTGGGAACACGTTGCCCTTCTTTAGTATTGGTGGCTCAAACCTGGTAAGCACGATGGCCGGATTGGGTATTGTCTTAAACATTTCGCGTTTATCTGAACGCAAACAAATAGAAGAATCACGGAGGAACTTTGGTGCGATTGTTGATTTGCGCAGGTGGGACCGGTGGCGGCGTTTATCCCGCCCTAGTCGTTCACGACGCGCTCGTCGCCGATCACGATGATTTACAGGTATTGTGGGTCGGTGGAGAAGGTGGAATGGAGGCTGATTTGATCGCTAAAGCAGCAATACCATTTGAAACTATTCCTGCAGCTGGTGTACATGGTGTGGGTTTGCGAACCTTGCCACGTAACATCGTGCAGTTAATTCGTGGATTCTTTAAGTCTCGGAAAATAATTCGCCGTTTTTGCCCAGATGTGATGCTATTTACCGGAGGCTACATTGCGCCTCCGATGGCTTTGGCAGGATTGCGTGTTCCATCTGTGCTCTATGTCCCAGACATCGAACCTGGTTTGGCGCTGAAAACTTTGGCGAGAATCGCAAATCGCATTGCTGTAACAACATCCGATTCTTACAAGTATTTCCCCCAACATAAAGGTATGGTGGAGACCGGCTATCCTATCCGACGCGATCTTCAGACATGGGACCGTCACCAGGCACATGAAGCACTCAATCTTCAGAAAGATTTACCAACGCTTTTGGTATTTGGTGGAAGTAAAGGTGCCCGTTCCATTAATCGGGCTTTATTCTCAGCTTTAGCTGAATTGTTAACTGAAATGCAGATTGTCCATATTACTGGCAATTCTAACTGGTCAGAGGTTGAACCTGTTCGTTCGGAACTCACCGCTAAGGAGAATGAACGCTACCACCCATACCCTTACCTTCACGACGAAATCGGTGCCGCATTCAGCGCTGCTGACCTCGTAATTTCAAGAGCAGGTGCATCTTGTTTGGGTGAATTTCCCCTCTTTGGATTGCCCGCAATCCTGGTGCCTTACCCCTATGCATGGAGATACCAGAAAGTAAATGCAGATTTTTTGGCTCAACACGGTGCGGCAATCATCGTAAATGACGAAGAGTTACCAAAGCGTATCGTTCCTCTTGTACTTGACCTGATGCGCGATTCTGGCCAACTCAGTGGGATGAGAGCCGCGATGAAGTCGTTGAACAAACCTGACGCGGCATTATCAATTGGAAAAGAAATAACAAAGGTAGCCCATGCCTCAGGAAGTGAACAATGATTAGTTTCACCGTCGTATTTTTCATGTTTATGTTCTTCTTCGCCTTGATTGGGGGATTGCGCGGATGGGCTAAGGAATTGTTGGTTACCTTCAGTGTCGTACTAACCCTGTTCTTAGTGTTTGTTCTCGAGAGATATAGTGCTAACGTAGTCGTTCCGTTTAGCGAACTAGATGCCCAATTGCAGGGTGCAGATATTCAAGTTATTGAACCGCAAGCTGTTGCTCCATTTGATAGTCTGGATGAAGGAACACAAAATAACTTTCAACGTCAATTTTGGATCCGCACAGTCGTATTGGTCACCTTAGTATTTTTTGGTTTCCAAACGCCTGCCCTTACGCGCTTGGGTGGCTCTGCTAGAAGAGAGAAAATCCAAGATTTCTTATTGGGATTATTTATTGGCGGGATAAATGGCTACTTCATTGTCGGAACAATCTGGTCGTACATGCATTCGGCTCATTATCCATTTGCGCCTTATATTATTGCGCCGAATGGGAATGATCCATTGATCGATACCGCAAATGCACTTGTTAATATCCTTCCGCCCGTTTGGCTTGGAACGACTCCAGGAATCTTTCTCGCTGTCGGTGTGTCATTCATATTTGTCTTGGTGGTATTTATTTGATGCAACATATTCACTTTGTTGGGATTGGAGGAACTGGCTTGTCAGCTATTGCCAAGGTGCTGCTCGAAAGCGGCTACTCGGTCAGTGGTTCTGATCAAGAATATTCCCCCTTGGCAAAGGCCGTCGATGTTGCTGGAGCGCAAGTTTTTGTAGGCCATCAGGCATCCAACGTGAATGGCGCTGATTTAGTGATCCGCTCTTCTGCGGTGCCTGACGATAACCCTGAAGTCCAGGCAGCCCTTGAGAAGGGCATCCCTGTGCTCAAACGAGCAGATTATTTGGGTAGTTTAATGGAAGGTCGTCAAGGCATTGCTATTGCCGGGTCACATGGAAAAACCACGACAACCGCCATGTTAGCCTGGGTGCTGACTGCCATGAACCAGGATCCATCTTTTATCGTAGGTGGGGTTGTTTCAAACCTCGAGACCAATGCTCGCGCTGGGAAAGGCAAAGCTTTTGTGATCGAGGCTGATGAATATGATTATATGTTTTTGGGATTGAAACCCAAAATTGCGGTGATAACCAATGTGGAACACGACCACCCAGATATTTTCCCAACTCCCGAAGTATTTCGACAAGCTTTTCTGGACTTTGTGAGGGTTCTGCCCTCGGATGGCATTCTTCTAGCCTGTGAGGATGACCTTGGAGCCTCTAACATCATGGCTGATGCTGCCGAAGCAGGCTACCAAGTATTGAGCTATGGGATTGATTCCAACCAATATGACTATTTTGCTGAAAACATAAAGATCAACCAATTTGGTGGCTTTGATTTTGACATGTTTCACGATGGAAGCAATGTTGCCACGGTTTCTCTACAAGTGCCCGGAGATCATAATGTCAAAAATGCGATGGCAGCCCTAGCAGTCATTGATCAGATGGGCTTAAGTGTGACCGATGCTGCCCGCGCTCTGGGCGAATTTATCGGCGCAGGTCGACGTTTTCAGGTGATTGGGAATGCTGCTGGCGTGACCCTGATAGATGATTACGCCCATCATCCCACTGAAATAAGAGCAACGCTGGCTGCCGCCAAATCACGCTATCCTGAACGCAAAATTTGGGCAGTTTGGCAGCCGCATACTTACAGCCGTACGAAGACCCTCTTCAGCGAGTTTGTCTCATCTTTTGATGATGCAGACATTGTGCTGATCACAGAGATTTATCGATCCCGTGAAGCCTTTGATCCTGAATTTTCAGCCATTCAAATCGTCCAGGCAATGGATCATCAAAACGCATTTTTTTCAGGCTCATTGGCCGATACAACGAGGAATTTGTTGGAAAACTTGCTAGCTGGAGATGTCGTACTCGTGCTCTCTGCAGGAGATGCGACACAGATTTGCCAGGATTTGATGCAGTCATTACCAAATCGAGGAAAGAGCGAGGATCAATGACCAAAACGAAACGCACCTTCGAACCTGAGACTGTATCTGTGTCAGCATTACGCTTGGAGAATACGTTGAAACTGACACAAAAGCAGGAAGACAAAGAGCAGAAATCAAAATCCCGGGCGAACCTTTTCATCTCCGAGGAACTGATACAAAAAATTATTGATCAAGTAAAGGCCATTTAGAAATTCTAATGATTCCTGTAACCACCTTGCCCATCGATAGTATGCGTTCCGTTTTCGGCGAAAATCTTCAAACGGACGTATCTTTAGCGCGCTACACCGCAGCCCGGGTAGGTGGTCCAGCCGACGTTATCATCACGGCTAATTCAAGTGAAGAACTAGAAAGAACAACCAAAAAGTTGTGGTCTAAGGGTGTCAATTTCTTCATTTTGGGTGGCGGATCCAATGTGCTCGTGAGTGACGAAGGTGTGAGGGACGTGGTGATTCTCAACCGGGCACGAGAAATCCGATTTGATGAAGATGCAACTCACCCAACTGTTTGGGCAGAATCAGGCACCAATTTTGGCAGTTTGGCCCGACGGGCAGCGAATAAAGGCTTATCTGGCTTGGAGTGGGCGGCAGGAATTCCTGGAACTGTCGGTGGAGCTGTATTCGGTAATGCAGGTGCTCATGGCGGAGATGTGGCTGGAAACCTGAAAATGGCAGAAATCTTGCATCAAGATGGTCGCAAAGTAAGTTTGATTGGAGATGCAATGGAATATTCATACCGCTCCAGTCGTTTGAAGCGCGAACATGTGGTAGCGGTTATTTTAGCAGCTAGCTTCTCGCTGGAATATTCCACAGCTGAGATAGTTCAGCAGCAAATGGATGAATTTTCGGAGTTCCGTCATCGCACGCAACCTCCCGGAGCAAGTATGGGCTCAATGTTCAAAAACCCTCCTGGAGATTATGCAGGTCGCTTAATCGAAGAAGCTAATCTCAAAGGCACTCGAGTAGGTCAGGCAGAAATAAGCCCTTTGCATGCCAATTTCTTCATCAATCATGGAAATGCTTCGGCGACTGATATCTATGAATTGATTGTGTTGGCACGTGAAACTGTGGCTAAGCAGTTTGATGTCAAACTTGAACTTGAAATTGAGTTAGTTGGAGATTGGAATTTAGATAGCGGAATTTAGAATTTATGGCTGATAAATTGCGAGTAGGTTTAATTTTTGGCGGTCGTTCGGGAGAACATGAGGTCTCTCTAATGTCGGCGCGCTCGGTTTTAGCAGCGCTTGATCTTGATAAGTATCACGTTACAGAAATTGGTATCACCCATGATGGAATCTGGATGGTTGGGAAAAATGTACTGGAAAGTTTCGAGAATGGAAAAACCGATCATCTTACACCCGTAACCATGCTGCCCGATCCCAATCGCAGCGGTATTTATGCAATTAAATTGGAAGGCAAAGGTGAGACCATTCAGCATTTGCAAGATTTTGACGTGCTCTTTCCCGTATTGCATGGCACATTTGGTGAGGACGGGACCTTGCAAGGCATGTTTGAAATGGCCAATGTGGCTTATGTCGGCGCTGGGGTTTTGGGTGCCTCTGTTGGCATGGATAAGGGCGTATTTAAGGCAGTTATGCAGGCAAATGATATTCCTGTTGTCGATGGCGTCATCGTATTACGCAGTGAACTCGAATCTGGAATGGATGCCGCCATCGACAGCGTTGAAAAAATGTCCCCATACCCAGTCTTTGTGAAACCTGCCAACATGGGCTCGTCTGTGGGTGTGAGTAAGTGTTCGAATCGTTCAGACCTTCTGGAAGGATTAATGGATGCGGCCCGTTTTGATCGGCGAATTTTAGTCGAACAGGGTATCAACGCTCGGGAGATAGAGCTGAGTGTTTTGGGGAATGACAACCCTCGGGCATCAATCCCTGGCGAAATTCGGCCTGCGGCAGAGTTTTATTCATATGATGCCAAGTATCATGATGATCGCTCAGAAGCATTTATCCCAGCCGATATCCCTTCAGCGACAGCTGAAGAAATGCAACGAATTGCTGTGAAAGCATATCAAGCCATCGATTGCGCTGGAATGGCTCGTGTCGATTTCTTGTTAGATAAAGATAGCGGTGAGTTCTATCTCAACGAGGTCAATACCATTCCTGGGTTTACGCAGATCAGTATGTATCCCAAACTCTGGGAAGCCAGTGGATTGCCGTACCCCAAACTGGTGGACAGCTTAATCGATTTAGCTTTGGAGCGACGCGCTGAACGTGATCGCACTGAATGGCGCTATGAACGATAGGAGATGATGAAAAAGCAGCAGTCCAAAAACCGGGCAGACCGTGTCCGGGCGAAACGCCAAAATGGCAGCAAACGTTCTGTGCCCAAGCGCAAGCGTAAGCAGAATGATGTCGGGCGCGGGAATCCGCCTGTTATGGTGCGCGGGAGCCGCTTGGAAAGTGCTGCAAAGCGCCCAAAGAGGAAGAAGAAACGCGTCAAACGTCGTTATGATGTCGCACTGCCGAGCCCGGGTGTAGAGGTGAGATTGCCAGCTCTTCCCTCAGTAAAATTCGGGTGGCGGCTGCTTTCGTTCCTTTTGGTGTTGCTTCTTGGTACAGCTTTATATTATGTGTTCAGCTCGCCAACGTACCGAATATTTGATGTGCAAATGGAAGGCCTGGCTCGATTTTCAGCAGAAACGATCGGCAGATCATTGCTGATTTTCAATAAGCCAATTTTCACCGTTGAGCCAGAAAAGCTCGAAGAACGGATTGTTGCGACATTCCCAGGGATTGTATCTGCTTCTGTTCGAGTAGGTTTTCCGGCGAGAGTTGAAGTTGAAATTGAAGAAAGAGAACCAAAAATAATTTGGGAACAAGGCACCACCACACAATGGGTAGATGCCCAAGGGATCTCATTTCCACAGCGCGGGGAGGCAGATAACCTGGTTAGGGTAGTAGCAACAGCCTCACCCCACGCGCCAATTGTTTTGGCGGAAGAAACTACTGAGGAAGGTGTAAATGTCCTCAAGGTTATCATGTTCCCAGAGACTGTGGAGTTAATCTTGGCTTTGAGTGAACATGTTCCAGAAGGATCTCCCATTGTCTTCAATAATCCTCATGGATTTGGATGGCATGATCCCCGAGGTTGGATAGCGTATTTTGGCGTGCAAACTGCGAGCGAAGATATAGAAATGAAATTGGCCATGTATAACGCCGCAGTTACACGATTTACAGGAGAAGGAATAAGGCCAGCAATGATAAGTGTGGAATACCTGCATGCCCCTTATTATCGCCCGGAGCGTTGAGAATTATGGATGCACCGATTATTGTTGGAATTGATGTTGGCACAACGAAAACTTGTACTCTGGTTGCTCGGATGGAGAATGAGCAGCAGATTCGCATTCTGGGTGTGGGCATAGAGCCATCCAAAGGGATGCGCAAAGGTTCTGTGGTTGATATGGAAGCCGCGGGTCGAGTTATTGCGCGTTCGGTTGAGAAGGCTGAAAGGACATCGGGTTTAGAAATTGAGTCTGCTTTGGTGAGTATGTCGTGTACTGATATTTCATCGGAGAACAGCCAGGGTGTGGTTGGAATCTCAGGACGTACAATCGACAATGAAGATGTGGTGAGGGCCGTTGAAGCTGCAAGAGCTGTGACCATCCCACACAACCGAGAATTGATCCATGTTATCCAACGTGGTTTCGTTGTAGACGGCCAGGGTGGTATTCGCAATCCGGTTGGGATGCACGGCTATCGTCTAGAAGTTGAAACGCATGTGATCACCGCTTCTGAAGCAGTTGTAGAAAATTTACGTCAGGCTGTTGCAGCAGCGGGTGTACGGGCGAGTCAATTTGTGCTCAACCCTCTTGCTTCTGCCGAAGTTGTGCTATCGGATACAGAACGGGAGATGGGTGTCGTAGTCTGTGATATTGGCGGTGGCACAACCGATATGGCAATTTATATTGATGGTGATGTTTGGCATACCATGGTTTTGGGTGTTGGTGGAAATCATATTACCTCGGACATTGCTCACGGTCTGCATTTGCCTGTTGACCAGGCCGAGGAGATCAAATTGCAGCACGGGTTCGCACTTGAATCTCATGTCAATGAGGAAGAAGCTTTCTATGTTCACCCTTTTGGTGAGGAGAACCCGGTCACTATTAACAGAAATAAGTTGGCGCATATCATCGAAGCACGCGTTGAAGAGATATTCAGCTTGATTGTGCAAGAGATCAAACGATCTGGTTACGACAGCTTGCTGCCCGCTGGAATGGTACTTACCGGAGGAGTCAGTGCCTTACCAGGAATTCGGGAATTGGCTAAACAAGTATTGGGAATGCCAGTGCAGGTTGTCCAACCAACTGATTTGATCGGCATGGTGGATCAACTGCACTCGCCTGCTTACGCTACCAGTGTGGGATTGTTGCGCTGGGCAATTTTGATGAGTGAGTTTGTTAATACCTTCGAGTCCCATCGACCTCGTCGGACGCGCGTTGTGCCCGTTGGTAATGATGTCGATTGGAAGAAAATGAAAGATTGGCTGCGGCGTTTGTTGCCGTAAAACTTTATTTTAAGGTAATTTAAGTGTCTAGTTTTAAGACGTTTGGTAAAATGGAGGAATCCTTGTGAAATTATCTTGTTGCATCAAAAATCGTTCGCGATTAGATGCTGGAGATGCTTTCCAAGGATGAATCGAGGAGGATTCAAACATGCAAACAATGAATCAACCAGAATCATTTGCTCGAATTAAAGTGGTTGGTGTAGGCGGTGGAGGCTGTAATGCCGTCGATCGGATGATCGAAGAAGGCTTGCAGGGTGTTGAATTCATCGCTGTCAATACAGATGCTCAAGCGTTGGCGCTTTCGAAAGCCTCGATTCGCGTCCGGATTGGCGATAAATTAACTCGCGGACTTGGTTCAGGCGGTGATCCTGAAATAGGACGCAAGGCTGCCGAGGAGTCTGCGGAAGAGCTTTACAATGTGCTCAAAGGCTCCGATATGGTTTTTGTAACTGCTGGAATTGGCGGTGGTACAGGCACCGGAGCTTCTCCTGTGATTTCACAGATTTCGCGTGAGATTGGTGCGCTGACAATCGGTGTAGTTACCCGTCCGTTTACCTTTGAGGGCGCTCGACGAATCAAATCTGCTGAAGCTGGCATTACGCACCTAAAAGAACAAGCCGATACACTCATCGTCATCCCCAATGACCGCTTGTTGCAAATTGTGGATAAGCGCTCTTCTTTGCAAGAGGCGTTTAAGGTTGCTGATGATGTTCTTCGACAAGGCATCCAAGGTATTTCAGAATTGATCACCATCCCGGGTTTGATCAACCTCGACTTTGCCGATGTTCGTACGATCATGTCAGAAGGCGGGGCAGCTTTGATGGCTGTGGGTACGGCAACAGGTGATGAAAGGGCGCGCGATGCTGCTGAACAAGCTATCTCAAGCCAATTACTCGATATCACCATCGACGGTGCGCGTGGCATCCTCTTTAATGTGACGGGTGGCCCCGGCCTGACTCTCTTTGAAGTTAACCAGGCGGCTGCAATCATCAAAGAGACCGCACATCCCGATGTTAACTTGATCTTCGGTGCGGTGATCGACCCAGATATGGGTGAGAATTTACGCATTACCGTGATTGCCACGGGCTTTGAGAGATCTGGAATGCCGCGCAATATTATGGAACGCGCTATGCAGCCTCGGGAGATTAAGCCAGCAAAAGAAGAGCATGGTGAATTTGCACCTCGGACTTTGAATACAGAAGACTTAGATATTCCTACTTTCTTGAGGAACCGAGTGCGTTCTGATAGTCAGTAGTTCGATCCAAAATTTAATAAGTATCTAGAGATATCTGGCCCTCCTCCCAGAGGTCTCTAATTGTCTGTTTACCCCAGGCTCCCCGCGATTGCTTTCGGGCGGGGAGTTTGGGTTTAAGTAATTGATGTTACGCAACCTAAAGAGAATCTCCCCGGAATAGGGGGTGGGGGCTCTAGCCCCACCCCCTATTCTGGGGAAGCCTCGCTACCTGTGCGTAACATGAGTTAAGTAACTGATTGGAAGTAGAATTAGTTTGAAAAACGAGATCATTTTAGACGTAGTAGGGCTGCGCTCCTTCAGTCTTAAAGATTCAAATATTTTAAGGAATTAGTACCTTGGTTTGCTTGCTTTTATAGATCAGGCGTGCTAAAATGTGTTCTCATGACCGCCAGATGTATGGTTATTTAATAATATGACCCCTATATATGGGGGTATGATTTTGGAAATCCTATATGCTTTGTCCTTATTGTCAGAATGAGCGCTCTCGCGTAATCGATACCACAAAAGATAAGCGTGGAGGTGTTCGTCGTCGAAGAGAATGTCTGCACTGCGGTCAGAGATTTAGTTCATATGAACGTCCCATTTTGGCAACTCCACTGCTTATAAAAGAGGATGGCAATCGAGAAGTTTTTGATCGCGAAAAATTACTACGTGGTATCCACATATCATGTGCTAAAAGGCCTGTTTCCGCGGCGGATATTGAGCGTTTAGCTGGGGAAATCGAAGCTTCATTACAAGCCTTAGGGAAGGCAGAAGTATCTTCAAGAGTTGTGGGGGATATGGTTATTGCCGGATTAAAAGAGTTAGATCAAATCGCCTACATTCGTTATGCCATCGTTTATTTGGGATTGGATGATCTGAAATCCATCCGTACCGAGATTGATCGTTTGTTGGAAACGAACTAAACAGGTGAAAAAATAATTGGGGGGTACACGTGCACAAAGCCTTATCGTCGAGGAGTGGTTAATGGTCATCAAAGCTGTGGAGAAAACAAAATCAGTGCCTATTCCAGAAGATGCCCAAGAAGTGGTATTGACTGATAATTCCTTTCAAGTTTTTAAACGTCGTTATATGCGTCGAGACAGCGAGGGGCAGACTGTTGAATCTGTGGAAGGGACTTTCTGGCGAGTAGCCTACCATATCGCTGCGGTGGAAGCCGAGCAGGAGTGGGGCGAAGATACCTCTGTAGTGGTGCGAAAGTTTTATGATTTACTTGCCGAAAAGCGTTTTCTACCAAATTCGCCAACTTTTACGGGAGCCGGAACCCCATTGGGGCAATTAGCGGCCTGTTTCGTGCTGCCGCTCAGCGATGATATGGGCCGTTGGCATGATGGTATTTTTCAAACCCTACGCAATGCCGCGCTGATCCAACAAACAGGTGGCGGAAACGGTTTTTCATTCTCTCGCTTACGGCCTGCAGGGTCTATCATTACGACTTCTTCTGGTAGAGCTACTGGTCCCGTAGGTTTCTTGAGCGTTTATGACAAAGCCTTTGGGGAGATTGCTCAGGGCGGCACGCGCCGTGGGGCGAATATGGCTGTGCTGCGTGTGGATCATCCGGATATTGAAGATTTCATCAACTGTAAGACGGATGAAAATGCCATCACAAATTTCAACATCTCAGTTGGCATTACAGATGCTTTTATGCAGGCGGTAGAGAACGATGATTTATGGGATCTACGTTTCCCAGATGTTGATCATCCGGATTATCGCAAGTATAGCGGTACCATTGAGCAGGCCGAAGCTGCTGGTATCCCCATCAAAACTTATCAGCGAGTTCGGGCGCGCGAATTGTTCGATAAGATTGTCGCTCAGGCACATCACAATGGAGAACCTGGTGTGTTGTTCTTGGATGCCGCCAACCGCGGAAACCCGGTTCCCCAACTTTATCATTTAGAGGCTACAAACCCTTGTGGAGAGCAATTTTTAGGACCTTATGAGAATTGCTGTCTGGGATCAGTTAATCTGGCGCAGCATTTAGGTCCAGATGGTACAGTTGATTGGTTGAAGTTGCGCACAACAGTTGAGTTATCGACACGATTTTTGGATAATGTTGTCGATGCAAATGCCTATGTTCCTTCTGTGCCAGAATTGCGTGAAGCTGCCCTCAATGCCAGACGGATTGGGTTAGGCATTATGGGGCTTGGTGATTTGATGTACCATGCCGGCATTCGTTATGGTTCGCTAGAAGGTCAGGAATTTGCTGCCCAAATTATGGAATTTGTTCGCTACCATGCGGTGCTAACCAGCATCGAATTAGCAAAAACTCGCGGCGCATTCCCTGCAATTTCAGGGAGCATTTACGATCCAGACAACCTGACCTGGGAGCCGCCGCAATCTATTGTGGAATATCGACAAAATTGGGACCGTCCTGAATTAAGTTGGGATGCCATAAGCAATGATCTCCGTAAGTACGGCATTCGCAACGCTGCACAGACCACCATTGCTCCAACCGGTACTATCGCTACTGTAGCGGGATGCGAAGGCTATGGCTGCGAACCGGTATTCGCACTGGCGTATATCCGGCATGTGGACGACAATGGCGAAGATCTGCAACTGACATACACCAGTCCACTTTTTGAGAAAGCATTGATTGAAGCTGGTTTCGAAGAGGATGAGCGCCGACGTTTGGTTGAATTGGTCTTGGAAAGTGGCACTTGTCAAAACGTCGAGATGGTTCCTGAGCACTTGAGAGATACTTTTGTTGTTTCACAGGATATCACCGCTGTAGAGCATGTGCGTATGCAAGCGGCGCTTCAGGCCTTTGTCGATAACAGCCTTTCTAAGACAATCAACTTTCCTGAAGACGCCATGGAAGAAGATGTGGCAACAGCCTATAAGCTAGCATGGGAATCTGGCTGCAAAGGCATTACCGTGTATGTCACTGGATCGCGTCAAAAAGTTGTTTTGGAAACTAAGACCACGGCCAAAGAAAAGGAAAACGGCGGTGCGACTCTCGTTCCCGAAGCAGGTCAATTGACGATTTGGCACCAAACCAAGAAATCGCGCCCACGCCGGTTAAGAGGTTATACCTATAACGTTAATACCCCTTTGGGCAAGGCTTTCGTGACAGTTAATGAGAACGGCGGCGAGCAGCCCTTCGAAGTTTTCATCAATACCGCCAAAGCTGGGTCAGATACAGCCGCGGTTTCTGAAGCGATCGGTCGTTTACTCTCATACACACTGCGAATTGCCTCACCCATTGAGCCGCGCGAGAGGTTGCAAGAGATCGTCCACCAGCTTTCTGGGATTGGTGGTGGCCGTCCCTTAGGGTTTGGTCCTAACCGCGTTCGGTCACTGCCTGATGGCGTTTCGCAAGCTCTGAGAGAATATCTTGAGAACTCACTTGACGAGTATGCCTGGCGAGAACCCGAACGAGGCAACGGGCATGAGCCTGATGAAACGCTTCAAAGATCCTTCAAAATCGGGGACTTATGTCCAGATTGTGGGGAGGCAGCGCTGGTCAATGAGGAGGGCTGTAGGAAATGTTACGCCTGTGGGTATAGTGAATGCTGAATTTGAAAATCAACATGGCACACCCAGAATATTAAATTCTGGGTGTGCCATGTTTTATACCCCATCCCCCCGATTCGCGTCCCCCCTTTCCCATTTCTGTGGAACTGGGAAGGGGGGATTATTTTTGAGACTACAGCGAGTGAGTGGTTTCCTTGCACTCTCTCGCTGCCCCGGCATGCTTTGCACGCCTACGGCGAGGAGTGCCGGGAGTGATTTTCTACCAAAAATCTATATTTTTATTAAAATTTGGGGTGTGGCGTTTCTCTTTAATGCAGGGAATTTAGGTTAATTGCAGGTCTTTTATTGTTTTGGATTAATACCCAATAATTTGGTATGATTTAGCAATAATATGTAAGAGTAAGAATTTTTTAAGATTGTTTTTTAGGAAAATATAGAATCAAGTGGGGTTCACCATAGAGTATTCATTATGAACTGATGGACAAGCAAGCACTATTAATTTTGTTGCCTAATACTATTTCGATAATAGTATCTTTCGTAGTGTTTCTGTTTACTAGAAATCGTCGAGAAGTGTCTGGCGCGGTGGAATTTTCCTGGTATGTGTTGTTAAGTTTGCTGTATACTTTATTCAATACCCTCGAATTGCTGAGTATCACTACTGAAGGAAAGCTCATTTGGGGAAATTTGCAATTCGTAATGACAATCTTTGCACCATTATCCTTCTTAAACTTTTCACTTGCTTTCACTCGATATCAACAAGATCGATCTAGAAGAAATTGGACAATATTAATTGCCTTAGCAATATTTTTCATATTGGTTCTTTACACTGATAGCTACCATCATTTGGTGTATCCAGAGGGATCAATAACCCCCGCCGATCCTTTCTCTAGTCTAGGTTATGAGTTCACAATTGTCGCTTGGATTTTTGTAATATTTGGATATGGGGTAGGGCTTATTGGTTTATTGTTATTAATTTCATCGTTTTTTACTGCCAGAAGACCATTCCGTTCCCAAATCTTAGCAGTTATTTTTAGTGTGATGATGCCTTTTTTAGGAGTATTACTCTCACTTTCAGGGATCAGAATATTGAATAATTTGGATATTACACATATTGCTACAGCGTTCAGCAGTCTCATTATTGCATTTGCACTATTTCACTATGGACTATTTGATATCGTTCCCATAGCACGGGGTATGCTCATTGAGAAAATGCAAGACATTGTTCTTGTATTTGATGATCAACTGCGTATCTTGGATGCTAATCCGACAGCGCTATCATATCTAAATCTGAGTGAGGAGGTGATCATAGGGAAAACGGCAAATGATGTTATCCCTAATTGGAAAATCCACGAACAGCAGTTTTACAAATTGTCTGGGAATTCGCTTGAATTGGCCATAGGGGAGGAAACGGAGCGGAATTACTTCTCGGTAAAGCTTACTAAACTATTGGATGATAAAGGAAAAGATGCTGGTCAACTAGCCATTGCTCGCAATATTACTGAGAAAAAACTAGCAGAAACTAAAATTAATCAATATAACGAACGGCTAGAATTGTTGAACAAGGAACTTGAAGAAGCCAATAAGGAACTTCTTGTGCTTGATCAAATTAAGGATGAGTTTGTGGCCAACGTTTCTCACGAACTTTGTTCCCCCATGACCAATATTAGGCTGTTCCATGAAATACTCAAACTCCAACCAGAAAGAGTCAGTGAGTTTATCGAAACATTGTCTCGTGAATCCGAACGTTTAGCTGATTTAATTGATAGTTTATTAACCCTTTCCCGCGTGGATCAGGGGATATTCAAACTTGAAAAGATGGACTTCGATCTTGTAAAGCTTGTTCAAGAATATGTAAATGATCGCAATTCCTTGGCAAAGAAGAAGGATTTGACACTAAAATTTGTAACCGATGTGAAAACAATGTCTGTCCAAGCAGACCGTAAACGAATTGGGCATGTAATTAGCATTCTTTTAACCAATGCACTCAATTACACGCCTGCGGGAGGAGATGTGCTGGTTGGTGTAAAGAATAAAAGCCAGGAAGATGAAGATTGGGTTGGTTTTTGTATTCAGGATTCTGGCATAGGAATAGCTTTAGAAGAACAAGAACGCATCTTTGAGCGGTTTTTTAGAGGCAGTAGTGGTTATAAGTCAGAGGTTTCAGGTACTGGACTTGGTTTAGCCATTGCAAAGGAAATTATTGATCTTCATGGGGGTAGGATCATGCTAGAAAGTTCGGGAGTTCCCGGTGAAGGGGCTGTTTTTTCTGTTTGGTTGCCTCAAGAAAATGTACTAAAAGATACATCAACATATTAGGTTTATTTTTGGTAAACTAAGTATCCAAATCCCCACTCTAATTTATTTGGAGGTAAATAGCTATGTTTTTAAAAATATTATTCGAATCGGAGTTTCTCCAAGTAGCCGGATTGCCCGATTGGGTCTGGGTATTGATCATTTTTTTATCATCCTGATCGTTTTTCTGGCCGCCTATTGGAATTCAAAGAAAAGCGGTGAGGATGTAGAAGTCCACGCGGCTGAAGAAGAGCCCCATGAACCTGATGATCTCACTAAGATAGAAGGCATTGGTCCCAAGATCGCCAGTGTATTTAATGCATCCGGAATATCCACATTTTCTCAGTTAGCTGGCTTTGATGTTGAGAAACTTCAGCAAATCCTCGACGAAGCTGATGTTCGCCTTGGTGATCCCTCGACCTGGGCAGAACAGGCCAAGCTGGCCGCTGAAGGTGATTGGGATGCCCTTGATAAGCTGCAGGATGAGCTTCAAGGAGGTCGTCGGGAATAGATATCCCTAAATCAAATTTTGGGCCGGTGTTTACGCACCGGTCTTTTTTGTGTGCAGTATAATTTCACCGCATAAATTCACAATAAAATGAATTGGGAGGGCACAAATGTCTAATGCAACAATAGAACTTATCCACAAACATGGCTCGGTACGAAATTACAAAACTGATCCTTTACCAAAGGAGATGGTTGAAACCATTGTCGTCGCGGGGCAGCGCGCATCCACCTCTTCAAATATGCAGATGTACAGCGTAGTTGCAACTTCGGATGAAGGAAAACGAAAACGAATAATGGAATTATGCGGCGGGCAAAAACACATTGGACAAGCGCCAGTATTTCTGGCATGGTGTGCGGATCTCAGCCGCTTGGATAGGGCCTGTGAGATGCAGGGATATGTCAATCAATCTGGCTATATGGAAAATTTGATCTTGGCCATTGCGGATGTGTCTATCATGATGCAGAATGCTGCTTTAGCTGCCGAATCTCTTGGATTGGGGATGTGCTATATCGGGGCAATTCGCAATAATCCCCAGGAAGTTATAGATTTGTTCGAACTGCCAAAGCTAATTTTCCCAGTTAGCGGGATGACGCTGGGTTGGCCTGCAAAAGAGCCACCAATTCGCCCGCGATTGCCATTGGGAGCAGTACTTCATTGGGATACCTATAATGCTGATGATGAAGATCACCTGCAAGCCTACGATCAAGCAATGATCGCCACAGGTATTTACAAAGGTCGTCAGGTAACAGGCGGAGATGATAAGCCTGAAGCTCAATATGGTTGGACAGAGCACACTGCTCGAAGGGCATCCCAGGTTATTCGTCCTCATCTGCGAGACGTTCTGCTAAACGCCGGATTTGGGATGAAATAAAGGGCTTTAATGGATTTTCACAGGATCGAAGAAGCGGCTCTGAACGCCTGGCCAGCATTGGAACAGGCGAATTACGATGGCTGGGTTTTACGTTTCTCAGAAGGCTATACCAAACGGGCAAACTCGGTAAATCCGTTAAGTCAGTCAAGTGTTGAGTTGGAAGAAAAGATCGAGTACTGCGAGCACGCGTATACAAAGAGAGATTTGCCAGCCATATTTCGTTTGATCGAGCCTTTCGATTTGCATGATCTCGATTCTAAATTGGCTGAGAAGGGATATCAAGTTTTTCACCCCACGTGTGTAATGGGATTGGAACTAAGCCCATCGGGCACCAAGGAATCCGCAAAGGGAATCCTTAGGAAACATAGGCTGGATACCTGGTTGGAGATCTTCAGTCTTTTGAGTGAATATAATCTTCAAAAACAACATTTTCACAAGAAAATCTTAGAGAATATCCCCACCTCACCCTTATTTGTATCAGGCGAGGTTTCAGGTCAAACAGTCACATGTGGGCTTGGAGTCCTGCAAGGTGATTTGTTCGGGCTCTTTGATATCGTCACTCATCCAAAGCAACGTAATCAGGGATTTGGTGCAGAACTCGTCAGGGAGATGTTGTTCTGGGGACGAGAGAATGGCGCCAAACAAGCATATTTACAAGTTATGAAGAGCAATGCTCCCGCACGGCATGTATACACTAAGCTGGGATTCAACGATTTGTATCGTTATTGGTATCGAGTTCCAAAACCAATGTGAAATTTGCAAGACATGTATAATGCTATAATCGAGACAAGCAATCAGAACAATCGAATTGATAAACAGTTATAGGAGAGCTTTCATGGCAAAACATCTTGTCCTTGTTGCTGGAAATATTGGCGCTGGAAAAACATCACTGACGGAGCGCCTGGGTGACCGCTTAGGCTGGCGCACTGCTTTTGAGTCTGTTGTGGATAATCCATACCTTTCAGATTTTTATGGTGACATGGCAAAGTGGTCGTTCCATTTGCAAATTTTCTTCCTCGGACACCGGGCTGAACAGCACATCGATCTAGCCCATAATCCTCAATCGACTATCGCTGACCGCAGTATTTATGAAGATGCCTACATTTTTGCCCGGGCATTACATCATTTGGACAATCTCTCGGAGCGGGATTATTTGGCTTACCGCCGCCTCTTTGAGATTGTTACAGATAGCTTGCCTTCCCCCGATTTATTGATATACCTCAAAGCACCTGTGTCTGTGCTGATGGAGCGTATTGGACGTCGCGGCCGTGAGATGGAAAGCGGCATCACCGATGACTACTTAGCTCTTTTGGAATCATTTTATGATGAATGGATCGAGTCATTTGATGTTTGTCCAGTGCTAACGATTCGCTCTGATGATTTGGATTTTGTGCATAAGAAAGGGCATCTCGATATCGTCGTGCAGCGCATTCAGGATAAGTTGGCTGGCAAGGAGGAGATTGTCTTCCCCCAGAACGGCTGATCAAACTTAGCTCTGGCCTGGTTCAATGACCTCCGCGGATACTGTTTCCGGGGAGGTTTCTTTTTACTTGGAATTTACAACTCGATAGAATTGTGTTGACCTCTACGCTTTATGCTTGTCAGCGTACCAAAAATTTTTAATGGAGGTTCACAATGAAAAAACTTATTGCCCCATTTACCATCGCCATCTTATGTGCCATCTTGGTGGTCGGTTCAGCCTTAGCTGCTGAGGATACTCCTCAGGGCCGAGGCCAGAACATTTACGGTGTCGTGATTGCCATCGCTGATGACAGTTTTACCCTGCAAAATCAGGATGGTAAACTCTTCACGTACTTCGTGGATGACAGCACCAATTTTCGGTCACCAGAAATCGAGGCTCCTGATTTTGCAAATTTGGAACTGGGTGGCAAAATTGCAGTCTTTGCGCCTGGAAGCGATGAAGCCTATCCTGCCGCTCGCTTGGTTATCTTACTGCCGGAAGATTTCGATCCTAGCCAATGGGCAGAGGCGCGCACGCGCGGTGAAGTGGTTTCAGTCGACATCGAAGCAGGCAGCTTTACACTACAAGCAAATTCTGGTGAGGAAAAATCTTTCTGGGTTGATGATTCGACTCGCTTTTTTGGACAGCTCTCCAGCTTGAACGACTTGCAGGTTGGCATGTCAGTAGGTGTGGGTGGTGTTGAAGCTGAAGACGGAGAAGTGCTGGCGAGATTGATCGTTGGCGCAAATACTCAGGAGGCCAAGCTGCACGCCGGCACCATTATGGTAGTCACCCCTGCTGCTGGAACGTTCACACTTGAGACCCGCCAGGGTGATGATTTGATCATCGCAGTAGATGAGAATACTATCTTCAACAGCCGCGCTGGCGAAATCGAGAGCCTGAATGATTTGACGGTGGATATGGTCGCTATGGTCTATGGATCTTCTCAAGATGATGGAGTATTCTTAGCAACGCGCCTTGTTGCTGGAGACACCGATGATCTGCCCAATTACGATGTCAAAGCCATAGGCCAGGTCACTGAAGTTGGGGTTGATTCAGTTAGCCTCCAACCCCGTAATGGGGAAGAAATGACCTTTCTTGTCGATGAAGAAACAACCTTTCGCTCGCGAGGGAATGAACTGACAAGTTTAGGTGATTTTGAGGAAGGATCATTTGCCCTTGTGGGAGCCTATGAAACCGATGATGGACAATTGTTGGCCAAACTGATTTTTGTAAGAGCGGCTCAATCCCCCTAAATAATGCTAAGTTGGGTGCATCTTATCAAGGAGATGCACCCAACTTCGATCTACAGTACAAACTGCTTCAAAACTGTATCCACGATCAAGCCCAATAAGAACCAACTCCCAAAGCGTTTATTGGATAGTACTAACGACATCAAGAATCGACTGACAGACGATTTCCACTTGATCTTCCGTCATCACGCCCGAGAATGGGATCGCCAATCCGCGGCGGCCCAGGTCTTCGGTGATGGGGAAATCACCTTCTTGGAAACCAAAGCGCTCGACCATATAAGGCTGTAGGTGGATGGGGATGAAATAGGGCCGATTGGGGATGCCGCGCTCTTTGAGCATCTTGGCTGCCTGATCACGGTTAATCTCTGGAGCAAAGCGAATTACATAAACAAACCAACTCATGCGTGTTGTGCTGGGGACGATTTGCGGGATTTCAATGTTTGGGATTTCTTCGAGATGCTGCTCGTACCAAATAGCGACTTGTTCGCGTTTGTTGATAATCTCATCAATACGCCCCATCTGAACGCGTCCTAAGGCCGCACTCATCTCGTCGATGCGATAGTTGTATCCTAAATGTGTGTGCTGAAGCCAGGTATCTCCTGGCGAACGTCCCTGATTACGCAGGGCGCGTATTAAATCAGCAGCATCGTCATCATCGGTAACGATAACCGCACCTTCGCCTGTTGTAATTTGTTTATTGGGGTAAAAGGCGAAAACCCCAAAATCACCTAACGTTCCGGCATGGCGACCTTTGTATTCTGCCCCCAAGGCTTCACATGAATCTTCGATCACTGCCAGGTTAAATTGCTCAGCTGTGGCGCGAATAGAGTCCATCTCAGCGGGTTGACCGAAGACATCGACAGGTAACAGCGCTTTCAATTGAGCCCCTTTAACAACACCTTTACGGGGCAGCCATTTTTCAGCAGCAGCGCTTCCAGATGCCAAATCTTGGGCTGCTTGTTGAACAAGTAGAGGATCAATGTTCCCGGTTAGCGGATCAACATCGACAAAAATGGGCACGGCGCGTTCAAACAGCAATACATTGGCCGAGGCAACAAATGAAAAGGGCGAAGTAATCGCCAAATCGTCATCTTTGATGTTTGCTGCTCGTACACACATATGCAGGCCAGCTGTTCCAGAGCTGACCGCGATGGCATGTTGGCTGCCAGTGTGAGATCGGATAGAGTCTTCGAAACCAATTGTTTCTGGACCCATGCTCAGATACGTGGTTTCTAAAACTGCCTGAACAACCTCTTGCTCGCTTTTTGTCAGGTCAGGTGATGACATGGGAACGAGCGGCATAGTTTTGGGGGATGTTGTTTTTTTCAAATGGGAACCTTTCCTTTTGGGGATTTTGTCGCCGGAATCATACCATAACTACCCGATGATGATAAAATCACGGCATGTTTTTCCCAGAAGGTATCCCAATTTCTAAGCGCATCTTTGATTTGGTTTTGACCATTCCTGGATTGATCATACTTTTGCCCATATTGCTTCTCGTGGCAGTTTTTGTGCGAGTGAAACACGGTAAGCCCATCCTTTTTAGTCAAGTCAGGCCCGGTTATCGAGCAGAGCTATTCAAAGTTTACAAATTCCGCAGCATGACAGTCGAACGTGATAAAGCAGGCAAGCTGCTACCCGATGAACAGCGCCTTACTCGCCTGGGAAAATTCTTGCGGGGCAGCAGCTTGGATGAGTTGCCAGAATTCTTCCAAGTATTGAGTGGGAAGATGAGCCTGGTGGGTCCGCGACCCTTGTTGGTGCAGTATTTGGATCGTTACTCCCCAGAGCAGGCTCGCAGACATGATGTATTACCTGGGATCACTGGATGGGCACAGGTCAACGGGCGCAATGTGCTCTCCTGGGAAGATAAATTTCGATTGGATGTCTGGTATGTTGACAATTGGTCTCTGTGGTTGGATATAAAGATTTTAGCGCTAACCCTTTGGAAGGTGATCAAGCGCGAAGGCATCAGCCAGCCGGGACACGCCACAGCTGAAGAATTCATGGGAAATGAAACAGTGGGTAGTGGACAGTGATTAGTGGTCAGTGCCAATTTCCGAACCTACATTTCAACCAGTCAAAAACTTGTAAACGTCACTTGCAACTTGTAACCTGATACTTGAAACTTGGTACTCAAATGATCGGTGAACTCGCCGCACTAGGTACATCATTAGCTTTTTCTTTCGGCTCGGTTTTTCTCACCCTTGCTGGACGTCGTGTTGGTTCGATGGTGCTCAACCGCACACGCCTCTTATTTGCGATCCTATTTCTGGGTATCACGCATTGGATCATCCTGGGAATACCTATTCCACTCAATGCTGAACCCCAGCGCTGGTTGTGGTTGGGGCTTTCGGGGGTGGTTGGTTTGATTTTAGGCGATGTCTTTCTCTTCCAGGCGTTTGTATGGATTGGTCCGCGCCTCTCAATGTTGATGATGAGCCTGGTGCCAATATTCGCTGCCTTTTTGGCCTGGATATTTCTGGGGGAGCAAATGGGATGGGTACAGATAGTGGGTGTCTTGATCACTCTGGGTGGAGTGGCCTGGGTGGTGATGGAGCAAAACGAGTCTAAGAACTCCGAAAACCCCAATTATGTGCGCGGCATTCTCTATGGTTTGGGGGGTGCCATTGGCCAGGCTGCGGGGCTGATTCTTGCAAAAAATGGACTCGGTGGTGAGTTTTCACCCATCTCAGCCAATATCATCCGCATGATATCGGCAGCTGTTGTCTTGTGGATCATCACATTTATCCAGGGTCAGGCCAGAGAAACGCTTCAAACGTTGACTCATAATCGCCGTGGGCTGCTTTTGATTATCGTCGGTGCTGTCTTTGGCCCTTTTCTAGGCGTTTCGGTATCCATGTTGGCCATCCAAAAAGCACAGGTTGGCATCGCCAGCACGTTGATGGCTTTGCCGCCGGTTTTCTTGCTGCCAATCAGTTATTTTGTTTTCAAAGAGCGTTATGGGTGGGGCGTTATCCTGGGCACCTTTATTGCCATCACAGGCGTGGCTTTGCTGTTCTTAGTTTGATACTCACTCTTCTTAAAGCCACGATTCAAGTGTCATTGCGAACGGAATGTAGTGGAGTGTGGCAATCCCCTCCGTTACAAGAGGGAGATTGCTTCGCTGCGCTCGCAATGACATCATAAAATAAGAAGGTACTGGGTTTGATACCAAATGGGGATTGATACCGGGGGAGATTCGACTACAATCAAACTGAACACTGAACACTGGATACCGAATCGGAGGACACCATGCGCTGGATTAATTGCCTATTGATGATTGTGCTGTGTTTGGGAATAAGTCTGGCCTGCAATTTGCCGGGATCTGCTGGTCTAGAACCTGAGGTTGCATCTGCCCCCCAGGAGGTAGAACCCGCCTCCGAGGAACTGCAACCAACTGAAACGGAATCCGAAGCTCCGCACGAAAGTGAAGAACCAGCCTCGGGGCAGGTCCTCCAGCCTGAAAACCTGGTTTACCTGGGGGCTTTCCGTCTTCCCGATGATCCCAATTGGGAATACAGTGGCCATGGACTGACATATTATCCTGAGGGTGATCCCGCTGGTCCCGATGACGGCTTCCCTGGCTCATTGTTTGGGGTGGGGCACGATCATACTTTACAGGTTTCCGAAATCAGTATTCCCCTGCCAGTCATCTCCAAAAACCTGGATGACTTGAACACTGCTTCAACCTTGCAACCCTTTGCCGATATCACCGGTGGGTCAATCACTGAAGAATTGGCCCTGCCACGCTTGGGATTGTCTTATGAGCAATCCACAAATAAATTGCACTTTGCCTGGGGTCAGCATATCCAAGATTTTGAGCCTTCTCATGGATGGGCAGAGTTAGATTTATCGAACCCGCAGCCTGCCGGTACGTGGATTTTTGATAGCTACACTAACTATGTTACCAACGATTATGTCTTTGAAATCCCCCGAGAATGGGCTGATGCGTATACCCCAGGTCAATATCTGGCAACAGGGCGAGCGCGCGAAGGCCCCTGGAGCGGCCATGGCATAGGTTTGTTCGCCTACGCACCCTGGCATGATGGTAATCCGCTTGAGCCGGGCGGTACGCTTACAACAGTAACGCCCTTGTTGCTGTATGGGCAGCAACAACCGGGAAATCCTGAAATTGCCAGCGATGAAAGCATGGCAATGAACGGTAATTTAGACTCTGATCATTGGTGGGGCGGCGCTTGGCTGACATATGGTGATAGATCGGCAGTCATCTTTGTGGGCACCAAGGCCATCGGTAATGCCTGGTATGGGTTTGCCAATGGCGTAGTGTGGGAATACGATTGTGCTGAACAAGACCCCCCCACGTGCCCGGATTATCCAGATTGGCCCTATGATGATCGCGGCTTTTGGGCCGACGATTACCAGGCACAGATTGTTTTCTATGACCCGGCGGATTTAGCCGCAGTTACCCTTGGCGAAATGGAGACCTGGGAACCACAGCCCTATGCCAAGTTGAATATCGACGAGTTTATGTTTGCACCAGAATTGGATTATGCCGATTACAAACGCGATATCGTCGGCGCGGCGGCTTTCGACCAGGAGCGCGGTTTGTTGTTTATCGTTGAGCGCCTGGCTGATGAATATAAGTCAGTGGTCCATGTCTTTCAAATTGTAGGGACTGATTCTTAAACTGCCGAATGCGCATGTGATACCCCCTGTGTGACCTTTGAGATTGTTTCCTATGATGGCATCAAGGGTTGGGGTGATTGCGGAGAAGTCAACGCCTGCAAATCGATCAGTTTTGGCAAAATGCTGCCAAGTGGCAGTGAGATTACTGATCTCGATGACCACTGCACCATGCGTGTGATTTTCCCTAATTAGATTTCAATAAATGGGGATTCAGGTGACTATCATGTCCATTGCGATAGTCACCTTTTACATTAATCAGACAGGAACGCTTACTCCGGCCTTTTTGATTCTTTTCGTGAGCCGGCCGCGCTCTTTGGCTGAGAGAACTTTCTTGCGGATACGAAAATTCTTTGGTGTTACTTCGAGAAGTTCATCGTCTGAAAGATATTCAATCGCATCATCCAAACTCATTCTGCGAGGGGGTGTCAGCCGAACTTCAATATCCGCACTGGCAGCTCGCATATTGGTGAGATGCTTTTTCTTGCAAACATTGACATCTAGATCGCCGTTGCGTTGATGTTCGCCGACCACCATACCAGCATACACATCTATGCCCGGTTCGCAGAACAGCATGCCGCGTTCCTCGGCATTTTTTAATCCGAAGGTTGTGGTGACTCCATTTTCCCAGGAAACTAGCGAGCCCGAAGAGCGTCCATTGAGTGGGCCAGCCATAGGTAAATAATCGTGGAAGATAGTGTGCATCACACCAGCCCCGCGGGTGGCTGTTAGAAAACTTGAACGAAAACCAAGCAATCCACGGGTAGGAACCAGGAATTTTATCAGCACACTCTGATCGGCCTGGTTGCGCATATCTAGCATTTGGCCGCGGCGCGAACCTAGCATCTCAACTATCGTTCCTGCACTCTCTGGGTTTGTTTCGATATACACTTCTTCAAACGGTTCTTGCGTTTTCCCTTGGGCATCCGTACGCAGGATCACATTCGGGCGCGATACCTGAAATTCGTAGCCTTCACGGCGCATGGTTTCGATGAGGATGGCTAAGTGTAATTCGCCTCGTCCTGAAACCAAAAATGTATCTGGGCTGTTGGTTTCAGCCACACGCAAAGCGACATTGGAACGCAGCTCTTCAAACAACCGTTCGCGGATTTTGCGAGACGTTCCCCAGCGTCCATCCCGCCCTGAGAATGGTGAAGTATTAACACCGAAGGTCATATGGACAGTGGGTTCTTCGACCTTGATCGAGGGTAGGGCAAGCGGTTGTTCTGGGTCGGCCAGCGTTTCCCCAATGGAGATACCTTCTAGCCCTGCTAAAGAAATAATCTCGCCAGCTTCGGCACCCTCGACTTCAACCTGATCTAATCCTTGATGTACATATAAGTAACGGGCTTGTTCAGGCAGGATTTCACCAGAAACTTGAATTCGAGCCAGTTTCTGCCCGGCGATAATTTTCCCGGCAAAAATGCGTCCTACTGCCGTAACGCCGCGGTATTCATCATAACCCAAGGTGGTTACCAGCATTTGCAGTGGGGCATCAGGGTCTACCACTGGGGCAGGGATGTGTTCCTTGATGACATCGAAGAGCGGCTGTAGATTGGGGCCAAGTTCAGGGGTTAGGCCAGATTGGGCCGTAACAGCGTTAGCATAGATTACGGGGAAGTCAGCCTGTTCATCCGTGGCACCCAATTCGATGAATAGATCGAAGGTTTGGTTGAGAACCCGTTCGGGGTCAGCGCCGGTACGGTCAACCTTGTTGATCACAACGATAGCGCGGTGACCCATCTCTAATGCTTTCTTGAGCACAAAGCGGGTTTGCGGCATCGGGCCTTCGGCCGCGTCAACCAGCAACAGCACACCATCGACCATATTCATCACCCGTTCAACCTCGCCACCAAAATCAGCATGGCCGGGCGTATCGACGATATTAATTTTTACCTGCTGTTGGGCAATTTCGTCCCAAACTTCAATGGCCGTATTCTTGGCCAGGATGGTGATACCCCGCTCGCGCTCCAAGTCATTTGAGTCCATGACCCGCTCGAGAACTTGTTGATTTTCTCGAAAGACGCGCGCCTGTTTGAGTAAGCCATCCACCAGGGTGGTTTTGCCATGGTCAACATGGGCTATGATGGCGATATTTCGTAGATCTGTTCGTTCAACTAGCATGTTTCTATTGTCCTATCATACGCACAACGACCCCGGTCAGACCGAGGTCGTTTGGAAAGATCGCCATCTTATCAAAGAGTGATGATTTTGAGAAGAGGTAGTTTCGAAATTTCTAATTTACAAAGGGAAATATATCAAACCAAGATCCAAATGCCACCACCAATAGTGAGAGCAGCAACAATAATGAAAAAGATTAGCGTGCCCATCTCGCCAAAGAGCTGTACAAAGCCTTGAATCTTGCCAATTTCAGTAGATCACGATTTTGTGTCATTGCGAGGCGTTTCGTGCCGAAGCAATCCCCCTCTAAAGGGTGGAGATTGCTTCACTCCGTTCGCAATGACATCAATAATTGGGAATCTGTGATCTACTGAATTTCCCAGATTTTCGGGGGTTTGAAGATGGCTATTGATAAGGTTATTAGCCCATAAACGATCAGTACGATAGCGATAATTGTGAGTGTGTCCATAAAAGCATCCAATTCAAAAATGAATAATCCTTTATTTAAACCGCAGATGAACGCGGATAAACGCTGATCAAAAGATTATTAAAATCTGTGTTCATCCCATTCATCTGTGCCCCCATTTTTGAGATATTCCACTTTTAGGGTTGTCAATAGTATTTTGACTAATACCCTGCCAGCATCTGAGCCTGTCGAACCATCTCGACAAATTCGCCTCTCTCGGCATCATCTTCCAGATACCAGCTTACCCACTGGGCTTCTTCCAAAATATCTGCCAATGTGCTGTTCTGTGCCCAGTAGCTCTCTCGCAAGATCTCGGCGAACTCAGCCACGATAACATCCCATTGGAAATAAGGCGAGGCCTTGTGAAATGAGTCAGCCAGATTAGCAACGGTGATATTTTGGTTGATTTCACTCACTCTATGGGTATCAGGATCTTCCCAACGCAGGAAGACGGTGGCAATCCTGCCTTCGACATGGCTCAGGCCAGGTCCTCGTGCACTTTCGTGGAGTTTGATTTCATACAGCGCTGTGACACTGTGTCCGGCGCCGATCTCTCCGGCGTCTACGCGATCATCTCGGAATGATTCATCAGCAATGGCGCGATTCTCAAAGCCTACCAGGCGGTAGCGGGCAACCACCTGGGGGTTGAACTCCACCTGGATTTTGGCATCCATGGCAATGGCCTGCAGGGTGCTGGTCAGATTTTCCACAAACAGGTTCTCAGCCTCTTTGAGTGTATCTATATAGGCGTAGAAACCATCGCCGTTGTCGGCCAATTGTTCCATGAGTACATCATTGTAGATGCTTAGATAATCGACAAACCGAAATGATACTGAACACACGGCTTATTCTCTCCCCTCAGCATTGTTAGCATCAAACACACTCCCTGAAATTGCTTACCCAAGGAGTGTGTTTGATATCTGGGCAATTACTGACCCAGGGCTTGGATCTGACTAGCACGAGATACCAGGCTGGCAAATTCAGCAACTTCAGTATCATCCCAAAGGGTGGAAGAAAGGCGGTAGGCATGATCAACCAATTGGTGGATAGATGTATTCCCTGCCCAAGGGCTACCTCGGAGTACTTCAGCATATTGAGCGACGACAGCAGCCAACTGGTAGCGTGGTGAGGCTTGCTCAAATCTGGAAACCAGATCCCAGGTGTTGAAGTTTCCATTGATTTCAGTAACCTGGTGAGTGTCAGGGTTCTCCCAGCGTAATTGTACAGTGGCAATACGCCCCTCGGCTCCAGGGTGTAGGATGACTGCGTAAAGCGCAGTGACGCTGTGACCTGCACCAATTTCACCGGCATCGACAGCATCATTGCGGAAATCCTGATCAGCAACATCTCTGTTTTCGTAGCCGATCAGGCGGTAGTAAGCCACCACTTCGGGGTTGAAATCAACTTGAACCTTAGCATCTAAAGCGATTGTTTGCAAAGTGGACGTCAGATCATCAACGAAGAGCTTTTCTGCCTCATCGAGTGTATCCACATAGGCATAATTTCCATCACCGTTATCGGCCAACGATTCCATCATTACGTCACTGAAATTACCCATTCCAAATCCAACGGATGTTAATGTGATGCCAGTGTCAACGTAATGACGGATGGTTTCAAGGATAGCATCGGGGCCGGTCTGCCCGACGTTTGCCACGCCATCAGAGCAAAGGATGACCCGGTTGATACTAGCGGGGCGGAGAGCCTGCCAGGCCAGTTGATATCCTAACTGCAAACCAGCTTCGGCGTTGGTGGCTCCTTCGGTGCGCAGACTGTAGATGGCGTTGAGGATTGTATTGCGATCTTCGCCGCTAGTTGGGTAAAGCACCACGCGAGCTTCGGAACCGTAAACTACAATGGCGACGGTGTCATCCGGGCGCAGGCGTTCCACCAACATTTGCAGGGATTGCTTGACCAACCCCAAGCGGTTCTCCATATCCATTGAGCCAGAGATGTCGATCACGAAGGTCAGGCTGGCGGGTTTGCGAGCATAGTCGGGGACCTCATATCCCTGCACCCCGAAGCGCAGGATATAAGAACCATCGTAATGGAATGGTGAGAAGGCGCCATCGGCGTAGATGCCAAAGGCAACGTCAGGCGGTGTGGGATAACCCTGGTCGAAGTAATTGACGAATTCTTCAACACGAACGGCATCCGCTGGGGGCAGATAACCATCGTTGATGTAGCGGCGGGCCACACTGTAGGATGCTGTGTCCACATCCAGGGCGAAGGTGGAAAGGTGGTCTTCGTATGTATCCACAAAAGGATTGACTCCATAGTCATCGAAATAGTTATTTTGTGGCGGTGGCGCGGTGGGCATGATCCCAAGCTGTTGGACTGCCATGGTGGCTATTGGAGTGGGCATAGCCTGTTGGGCGATGGGTGGCTGCGAGGTCGGCTGATGTGGTGCAGGCTCCGAAGCAATTTCGTCGGCTACCTCAACTTCCTCAACTGGTTGTATGAATACTTCGGTGACGCCTTCTTTTTCTACGACAACTTCTGGGGCTCGTACGATTGGTTCTGTTGTAGCCTCTTCTTGGGTTGCCTTGGGAGCACAGGCGTTGAATAGCAACAAGATGGTCAGGGCAAAACATGCAATGCGTTTTGTGTTCATCGGTCTTTCTCCTTTTTGGGGGTGAATTGATTCATGTTAGGATACGTGAATTCAGCTTGATTGCCTTGATAAACGGTTGATAGCCTGCTGACATTGCGCTGACGTTGTCGGAGGTTCACACTTTTTGTATGCGCTGCAGGATTTTTCGAGCCAGCCAGACCATCAGAACAAAAGGTCCTATTACAACGACAGCCCAAATGACGACATCCAATAAAAAGCCGAAGATAGCAATGAACACTTCCCAGGCATTTAGGAATGTGCGTGCGGGCCGCCAATCGGGCAGCGATATTGTGGGGATATTAAAAGCTTTGGGCTGCAAGTGAATCGTGAACGTTGAAAAGCTGTTCCAACCCGCTGCTTCTCCGGAAACGCGCTCAAATACCAATTCACCCAGGCGGAGCAGGTCGCTGCGGGCAGCCTCGAAGCACGCCGCTGGCACGTTGATAGTCATTGTGATGTGTTTGTCTCCCTCCAGGAACCAGGTTTGTGAACTAAGCATATAGCCTCCGTATTCAATGGCTATATGCTTGGCCCTCTCAGCAGCTTTATCCACATTAGCGACTTCCAACTCCAGGCTCGCATCGTAAGTTATGGTTTGGGCGGGATTGGGGATTGGGGATGAAGGATAGACGGCGATTGGCTCATCTGCAGTGTGGGAGGCGATCATTAGCGGAGATTCTGTGCCCACACAGGCTGCTAGCAGAGTTGTCAACAAGAAGCAATAATAGATTCTTTTCATAGCGTGTGCCTCCTGAAAACGAAAAATCAGGATAACAATTTCTAGACGCTTTTCTATGCCCCCTGGTTCCCTAATGATGCTCGCAACGGGTCAAACAACATTCACAATCCACTCCCAAAACCGCTGGTGGCATAATGGTTGGATTTCCTATGTCAATTTTGATAGGGTGACACTTTGAAAAGGGAAACGCCCAACGAGAGTTGGGCGTTTATAAAATAAGGTACCGATTAAGAAGTTGTAGATTGCTTGGTGGGAGATGCTGATTTTTAATTACATCTGTCAAGAGGGAGGGAACACAATTATCACAATTTGCTGTGTTTTCCACAGAGTTATCGATTATATAATGGTTATGATGGAGATCTGAATAGACAGGATTGTGAGGTTGATGAATAGATGGCCAGCGAGAGGAGAGTAATAGATTTTGAAGGGTAAGTTGGTCAGTTGTGCAACCAGGATGAAATATTGGAGTGGAATAAGCAATTATGGACTCTACTCCAAGATTAGTTTCTCTTTTTTATTACATCCAAGCTAAACTAAAACACAAGTAGGCACATATTTATTTGTTGCCACCCATTCGTAGCATTGAATTGCTGTTGTTGCGTTCAATCTATGACCTATGAAAAGCGCCATATGTGAAGGTCCTGCATAAAAGAGATGGACTTGTTTGCAGTTTGTGCTCGTTATAGCATCAGAAATCCTCGACTTTAGAAACGATACAAGTTTATTGGCTTGTTGAGGGGTTTTTATTGGTTTGTTCACGATTAATTCCAATACCGGATTACTATCCAATTCCAACTCATCCAGAGATTTAAAAACCTGGCTCAGTATCGGTCTATTGATGCTTATACATAAAACCAATTGATCACCAGAGCCATTTATGAAGTTGGTCATAATCTTGTTTCCAGGTGTATTATTTGAAGGAAAATCGTTTGTTGACCATGTTTTTCCTTCACGATATTCAATCTCTATTACAAAACCTGCAACTGCTGAAAATGCATGCCCTAATGCAAAAGTTGCTGATAAACGCCGTTGCCCTATTAGTTTTATTTGTCTGGTATTGCAAAAATCTAATATCCATTGTCGGGTATCTAGGATATCTAGCAATAATCCTTGATTCCATTCATTCCGTGGAGGATATGTGCGGTTTGGATCACCCCCAAAAAGAGACCAATCGAAATAAAGAGATCCAAAATCAGCCTTGTCTATGAGATCTATTCCAGTGTGTAGAGTGATAGGGCGCATAGGTGGGCGGTGCTCTGATGGAATACTTCCCCTAATTATTTTCAGTAAATCGTGCCTGGTGATAACTCTATTTAAGGTAGAGCGCAAAAAATTATTTAGATTTTCTGGGATTTGCTGTAGTAGTCTCCCCGGAATGTTATTGTACTCTGGAAAATGCTCCAGAAGCTCTGTAATAAAAATCCCATCGCCACTAGAATTTTTCTCACCTATGCCCGTAACTAAAGCCACTTTTTTGTAGATGAAGTACGCAATCTTTTCATTTCCACCCAGATTTTTGATAATCTGCTCGTATTGATTATATGAAACTTTCCAAATCTCTGAATCTTCATCGTAAAATCCGTGCGGCCCACGCAGTCTTGCTAAACCATTTTCCAATGGCTGAAGTTTCTTTGATAAGCTTGGAGCTACAAGTAGAAAGTTATGATATGTTCCTGGACTCTTACGATCTAGTACTTCAAACCTTCTAATTTCATCCCAAAATTCAGATGGTGTAATTGGGTGGTCTTTTACTTCGACAAACTCTCTTCGAAATCCTTTACCCGGCACAAACAACTTTAGCTCTACATCACCAGCGGCTTCCTGAATAAGGGACGTAAATCCATCACGGGAGAGCCATCGTGGTATGTTTATAAGAACATAGTAATGCTGAAAATCGAAGCCACTTTGTGCGTTTATACCACCTGTTGATTGAGGAGCTAAAAGAGATATCGAAGATTTAGTTGAATTTGACATGATCAATATTTTTCGTTTAGTTGTGCTGAGCCTCTAATCCAAACCATTTCCCACTGTCAAGCCAAAATTCGTAATTTGCCAGCCACTCTGCAGTCCAACAAGTGATTGTCTCGGATATTAATTTATTAGGAGTCCACTTCAAGTGATATGGATCATTTGGATGATATAAACATAGACTGCCATTACGGTTCATGTGAGGAGTAGATGGTTTTATTTTTGGATGTAAAACACTTATGTATGGATGAAATAACAAATCGTACCTAATTTCAACAATATACGTGTCGGAGTCATCTAAAGGTTGAATTTGACCTAGCCAGGAAATAGAATGATCGTTGTTACTTGGTTGGGCACAAAAACAAGGCCACCGTTTCATTCCTTCCTTTTGTTGAGATATGGATAACGGCTTTTTATAGGATTTATTTGTCATGCCAATCTCGGTGAGGGGGGGACTTTACATGAGTAGCAGAGTTCCGATTTTTATTTACTCTTCCCGTCATAGGATCAATGAAAATACCCCCAGAAATTCGAGCTTCTTTTAGCGCAGATGCTCTATCTTGAAGGTTTGACCTTGGAAACCTCTCACCAAATATTTCTCGCCAAATGGATAGCTCTTTATGAGCATCTTCCTCTTGTTGAGCTGATCTAGCAAGTTCTGCATGAGTTTTTGCTTTATTGTAAAAACCTTGGAAAGCGGCAAACGTCACATTTGACAAAACATTATTACCAGGAACGCCTGGATCATCAATGTGAGGAACTTGCTCTGATTCAATATAGTACTGATACCTATCGACTATTCCCTCCAAAACCTCTATAAATAAATCTTCATACTGAGTCTCGTAATAATTCATACATTCAGCTACGATACACTCAATCATGAATCCCTTTGGTTTTTTTGAGATTGTGGGATTTTCTCTACGCCACCATTTCACAAGTTTGACTAGTGGTTTGAATCTTTCTCCACTATCTTGATTGACCTCTGTAGTCCAAGATGTATGCCGTGGGGGATTTGTTTCAATCCACTCTTCTAATTTTCTATCTGGGATATATAAGACTCCGTCCATCCCATCAGGAGCAATGATCGGAACAACGTCCATATCGGCTGTTGAAGTTTCAATTCCAACAGAACGTGATTGTTTTCTGATGCTGCCGTATTTTTCCTTTAGAGTCTGATAAAGACAATCAAGAACATCACTTGGGGTATCATCAAGGGTGAGATTGGTTACGACAATGATATCAACATCAGGTCTTTCCTCCTCACCGTTTTTTACTCGAGGGCGAATGGCAGTATCTCGTTTGTATGACCCGGAAAGAAATGTGTTAATGTGATACTCCTTGAATATCTCATGATTTCTCAAGAATTTTCGAAGAGTCTTATGAGCATCACTTGCTCTTTTCTTTGTGGTCTTGCTAGGTTCGATATCGCTTAGAAAATCTAAAAACTGTTGTTGTGTAGCCATAAATATTCCTTGATCATCATTTGTTCTTTGGGGGCCCTACTCTCTCCCATTTTCGTCCTGGTTTCTGAGTAGGGGGAAGGGGGGTATCTTTTGGCTCAATAGTGACTTGTCGTGGGTTTGGAATATTTCCGCCACGAGGGCCTCTTTCAATATATTCCCCTGGTCGCGCTGGTTTTTCACCTGGTTTTTGTAAAGGTTTAGACATCGATTGTTTCTCCTTTTGCCAATCCGAAATTACCGAGTATTGTAAACTGTTAGAGTAAATATGTCAACAGAACAAAACAAGAATATAATGTCAATATAAATGACTATTGATGTCAGCTCTATTGACATGACAATCCGGTTGTGTAATAATGTGGTTAGTAAATGAGGTGTACTCTTATTAGCTCCCACCTTACAAACCTAATCTTCTTGTAGAACTTGGATGCCCCTCTCTTGTTGAGAGGGATTTTGAGTCCCTAATATTATCTTTACAGAGGAATAGCATGAATTATGAGAAACGTATCTATATGATTGTAGGTAAGCGTATTCGTCGGGCGCGGATAAAAGCCAATATTACACAAGAAACGCTTTCAACAAAAGTGGGACTTGGGCGAACATCAATAACAAATATTGAAGATGGGCAACAGAAAATTCAGTTGCACACCTTATTTGCAATTGCCGATGCTTTGAATTTGACAGCACAAGAACTTATTTCAGATATTGAGATTCAAGATAGATCATATGATGAATTGCTTGATGGGAAATATATCATCAGCGGGTATGGTGAAGAAGAGTTGGATCAATCTGAAAGAGAACGGATTGTAAATTTACTTTCTTCAGAGAATGAATAATATAAATATAAGTGAGCAAGGAGGAAGGTCATGGCTCGGAGAAAACGTATCAGGAAAATTCGAGGATTGGTTGACCAGTTAGTTGAACAATATGTAGTCAAAGGCGAACCGGTTGACATAGAAAGCATTGCTGAGAAACTAGAGATAGAAATTAAACATGAAGATTTAGGAAATATATCAGGAATTCTTTACAACGAAGGGGGGAAGGCGATAATTGGAGTAAACAGAGATCAAGGTTCAAACAGGAAGCGTTTTACGATAGCACATGAAATCGGGCACTTCTTATTGCATGGTCACGAATCCCTCCATATTGATAAGATATTTCCACAAAAAGTGCGACTAAGAGATCAAGCGGCTTCTGGGGGTATATACATCGATGAAATGGAAGCAAATGCGTTTGCTGCTGAATTGTTAATGCCACGAGATTTACTATTAGAAGAAGAACTTTTACAAAGGGAAGTAATAGATTATGATGAAGATGACATGATAGGAAAATTAGCAAAAAAGTATAAGGTTAGTCAGCAAGCAATGACTTTTCGTCTAATGAATTTGGGAATGATAGAAGGATAATCTTCTATCGAAATCTAAAATATCAGATATTTTGTAACTTTAAGCGGTTTCTTTGAGGCATCCAATTTCTACCCCGATTTCATCCTTTGGATAGTGGATGGAGACCAACAATTGCTGACTTTTGTAGATCCCAAGGGATTGGCAATGCTCCGCCCTAATAATTTCTCAAACCCGAAGATCCAACTTTATCAAACGCTACAAACCGAA
Source organism: uncultured Anaerolineales bacterium (assembly GCA_964419495.1). Taxonomy (GTDB): domain Bacteria; phylum Chloroflexota; class Anaerolineae; order Anaerolineales; family UBA11858; genus NIOZ-UU35. The sequence goes on along the minus strand of CAYQQX010000002.1, from coordinate 28,788 downwards.
ATCGCACCGCGGCTAAATAATTCTTATATCACACTGGATGCTTTTGTCATCTCGGCAGAATCCTACACCCAGACAATGAAGTATTTTGCCGACCCGCAAAATCCATTTACACCCGATGAATTCACTGAGAATCATGTGTTATTTCCGGGAATATCGGCAGGGGTACTGCTTGAACAAATAATATAATCAAATTTGAATGCCATTGGAGATATATTTTGAAAAGAAATCATAGACTGATTTTAGCCTTCTTAGTATCAAGTGTTTTGGCATTAATCATTGGATTATTGTCTAATCTTGCTGCAGACACATTGGTAATAAATAAGCCTTGGATCATTTGGGTTGCACTTATAGTCGCTTTCATTATTTCACTCCCTATCACTCTTTACCTTTTCTTAAAAGAAGCAAACCAACTGGGTGATTCTGAAGTGGATAAAGATGCATTGCTTCCATCAAAGCAATATCTCCGGTTTTTTGGTAGGGATACGCTTCTAGATGAAATCATGAGTACCCTTAGAGAACCAAATAGGAAAAAGATCATTGGAATTGATGGTATGGGTGGAATTGGGAAAACTGCGTTGGCAAGAGAAGTTGCCGAACGTTGTATAAACGAGAGACTCTTTGATACTGTAATATGGGAGCCTCAGCATGCTAAATTATCTCTTGGCACTGGAGTGGGTCTAGATTGGGTCGCTTTAACGGTTGCAATTGGGCGACAATTGGGCTCACCAGCCATACAAGGGGTAGCACCAGAACGAAGACAAGAGCGACTGGCAAGCTTATTGCGATCCCAACGTGTTCTCTTGGTGATAGATAATATGGAATCAATGGGGGATAACCAAAATGAGATAGCTCGTCAACTTCACCCCATACTGTCGTCCAACAAGTCGATAATGACTAGCCGGCATAGGTTTACTGATCATGTTTATTCTATCCATCTACGTGGTTTAGAATCAGAAAGTGCTACTCAGATGCTTAGGTTTGAAGCTACTGAAAGAGGGGTAAAACGAATCATTAATGCTCAAAGCCGTGATTTGCACAAAATCAACGAAGCGGCTGGTGGTTCCCCACTAGCATTGAAATTAATTGTCGGTCAACTTCAACATCTTTCACTGGACAATGTCATAGAATCTTTGCAAAGTTTAGGAATCGATCAAACAGCTTCTGATGAAAACGAGTATGTCAATTTTTACAAAAGTATTTTTTGGAAATCCTGGCAACTTCTTTCAGAACCAGCACAGCGCCTGTTGATTTCAATGTCAGTTTTTGCACCAAATGTCGGTGGTACTCTTGAAGCTATTCAAAGCATCAGCGAACTCGGTAAAAGAGATGTTCTTAAAAGAATTGAAGATTTGTGGAGTTTATCATTTGTGGATGTTACTGAGACTGGGGTTCGGAAAACTCGCTACTATTTGCATCCACTGACCCAGCATTTCGTAGTATCTGATATCGTTCAGATGTCATAGGTCTGAGTTTGTTATGGCTTATGTATCTTCAGATGCAGCAAAGCGCCTCTACGAGAAAGCAAACCAACAATTTCAAAATTACTTTTGGACATTTGCTCTTAATCACGAGCACAATCATGCACTGCTAAAAGATGAGCTGGCGAACCTACTTACAACAATTTCAATTTATGGGCAATTAAAATCATGGGATAAGTATTGTGAATTAGTGCTTGCAACCAGGTTTTTGCTTCAAGACCTTGGATATTGGGGGGAGTACAGGAAATTACTCGAGTTGATTTTCGACGACACACAAGAAGTTTTCCAACTACTAAATGACAACAAAGTATATCTTCAATTATTGGATGATTATGCATCACTACTGCATACTCAAGGAGAAAAATTCAAGGCTATCGAACTGTATGAAGAAGTTGTTGAACAAGCTAATCAAAAACAAATATCGGGGGTCTTAGCATTTGCACATTTTGGATTAGGAAACATTCATTTTTCAGAAGATAACTTAGAAGAAGCTCAAGATCATTGGGATATTGCAAACCAATATGCTGAAAAAGAAGGTCAGGATGGTTTTTCGGTGATAACTGACTTTCTCCTGAGTCATAGGAAAAATCAAATTGGGGGGTCTGGCATCTCGGTGGAACCAGTAGGTAATAAGACATTCCCAAAGATGAAACTTTGGAAGCGTTACATTGAAGGGCAATTCAGAGCCATACACCTGATGAGCATGGAAAAATACAGTGATGCGGAGGAAAAGTATCAAGAAGTCAGTGAATTAGCTCAGCAATTTGAAGATGTTGATGGGCTATCAATAGCTCTTTATCATTTAGGCGAAATTGCTAGAATTACTGGACAGCTAGATCAGGCGTTTGCCCATTTCAAGGAGAGTGAAAAACTAGCCTTGCAGATGGAAAACCATATTGGATTAGCGAGTATTTATAAAGGGCTCGGTCGTCTTTATTTCTTCCAAAACCGCTTTGATCTTGCTCGACCTTATCTAGAAGAATGTGTTCGTTTAGAACGTGAATTTGGAGAAGGTGAGGCGCTTGCTGATGCCTTATATTTGCTTGGATTTTCTGCAGCAAATACTAATGACCTGAAATATGGCGAAATTTGCCTTCAACAAGCAAAATCTATTTACGCAATAAAAAACCCAACAGAAATTCCTGGCGTTGATGATGCACTTGAGCGATTAAACAAGGTTAGGGAGAATATGCAATGACCGATCAATTCGCTCCTGCATGGGTTATAGATCAATATACTGGTAGTCAAAAAAGGTTTATAGAATTATTTCGTGATTTTTCATTAAAAAATAAGAAGAACTACGAAGATATTCAGGGGGATATTCATAACATCATGGAAGCAATACAGTTGAGCCTCGATAGCCAATTGCATCAGATCATAATTGAGTTCGCAAACAATCTTGGAGATTTCTTTTTGTACAAGGGATATTGGCGCGAGGCAGTAAATTTTCTCGAAGAAGCTTTAGAGTCATCAAAGTATCTATGCCAACAGGAACCGAGCAATGAGCGATACGTATTTGAGATGGCGTCTCTCGAGATAGCGCTTATTGGGTTCCTATTCCTACAAGGAACCAAAAAGGATGCCGCCGATAGATTACTAAAAATACTTGAAAACGATAGTTTAGAGAATAATTCGATGATTGCCAATAGTATAGGAATTCTGGCGAGATTCGTAACTCATTTGCAAGGGGAGAACGACGATTCAGTTGAATTTTATCAAACCATGCTAGATAAATTGCGTCCTACAGGTCATTTACCATTACTCAGTGAAATCATGCACATTCTGGCAACCGAACTGACGGAGCAAGGAGAACATCTGGCTGCAATAGATATGTATAGGAAGAAACTGGATTTTGATCGCCAGACAAAGGATATCCAGACTATTATTGACAGTATGCTAGGGTTGGCAGAAATTGCTCAATCAGCGGGTTTGACTGATGTTGCAGACAGTTGTTACCAGGATGCAATCGAGATGGCAGATATTGTTCCACTTGGTGAAACTCAGATAAAAATATTCAAGCAGATTGCTAGAAGAGCTAATGAGAAAGATGAATACATCAAATCTGTTGAGTTTTATGAGAAAGCGTTATCTATAGCTCGCCAAATAAATAATAAGTGGGAAATTGCTTCTATACTTGGATTTCTGGCATTTTCACGGGAAGAATTAGGCGAGGATATCACCGATTTATTGGAGGAGAGCCTTTCCATTAGTCGTGAATTAAATAATTTTGATGGCATGGCAATGGCTATGATCCAGTTGGGGGATTCTTATCAGGCGAAACAAGATTATGAACGCGCTCGGAATTTTTACCAACAGGCATCCGATATTTCTAACCGTGTAAATAATTATCCGCTGAATGCTTTATGTTGGTTTCAAATAGGAGATCTAGAGGCCGAGCAAGCGAATTGGCTTGATGCACAAGTGTGCTACGAGAAAAGTTTGGACTCACATAAAAAGTGTAATGAGCTTTACTCGAAAGCAATGGTTCTCAGTAATCTGGGACGAGTATACAATCAGCAAAAGAAATATCACGAAGCAATGGATGCAATTCAATCTAGCGCAGACATATTTTCCCAATTAGAGGATTGGGAAGCACATTCTGAACAACTACTAGAATTGGCCGAATTAGCCAATAAAGTCAACCAAGTTGAAGATGTAGGTTAAATGCAAAAAGCTGTATTCATCAACGGAAGTGTGAACAATAGCCTATTATGGCGAAAGCTCATTTTTCTCGAAGCATCCCACAGATATGGGAGTAAATTGCTTCATCGCGCTCAAAATGACGGATATTGCGATCAGGCCGTGTGTTCATACTTCCGTTGACGATTACATTAAATGCAAAAAGCCCCAAATACTCAGGGCTTTTTGCTTTCAACCTACAACAATTCCATCTGCGCTTTTGGCACGGTCTGCCGCCGGCGTGTGCGCCGCTTTACTTCCTCACCCAAACCACGCATCTCCAGCCATTCTTGAAGGGTGATTATCCCATCGCGTTCGAGCCAGTCAGGCCGTTCCTGTTCAGGCTCAAAAGACGTCACCTGTTCTCGTTCGAGACCGACCAAGATGCGCTCCGGCATCGACTGATCTTCAGCAGTCGTCCCCGAAGTCGTGATGGCGGACTTCAAGGCGCTGAGTAAATCCAGGTTTTCATCCATGCCAGCCCCTCCCAGACTGGATTGAATGAAGTTGCCGTACACGCTCTTGGCCCAACTGATCTTGCGGGCGATCACCGGCCAGGCAACTCCTTCCAGGTTGTCTTCATACACCAGGGAAATCACCTTGACAGGCCGGCTCTGGCCTAATCGGAACACTCGGGCGATAGCTTGCGCCAGGCTGATGACTTTATAGATAGCCTCATACACCACTACGGTCTGGAGCATCACTAAATCCAAGCCTGTCTCGACCGCTTTGGGGTGGGTTATGAGCACATCCATCCCGTAGGCGTGCTTCTCGATCCATTCCTCGCGCCGGCTGGCCTGGACGCGTTGCGTATCCAGGTAAACAGCCCGGATGCCGTGCTCTTTCAGCAGCGGCACCAGACGTTGGGGCAGCGGACGGGTGGTGGTCTGCTCGATCAGCAAGGCGATCTTGCGATGCCGGGCCTTTTCCGCTTGGGCGATCTCGATCAGCTTGGCTTCTTTGGGTAACGGGGCACTCGTGTCTACGTAAGGCAGGTCGAGTACCAGGGTGTCTTCCACCGCCTCGCCATCATCATCGTAGCTGGTGAAGCTGTACTTATGACTGCGGTCCCCGTTCTGTCCGGTGGGTTCCACAGCAGCGATGTTGTAGTACCCCAGAGCGGCGATCATCCAGGTCATGAAGGCGCCCATGCCCTTTTCGTGATACAACTGCCCGCCATGGTTTCTGGAGAAGGCGTTTCCCACCGGCACGTCCGGAGCCGGGACGGTGATGCGCTGTTCTTCGTAGCCAGGGAGCGCATCGGCCACGTCTTCTAAGGCGCCAAAGGCTGTGCGGGGTAGCAGGAAACGGTAGATAGTCGGAGATACCCCTGGACGTTCTTTGAAAGATGTGCGCTTCACCTTCGTGCGGCCAAAAGCACGCGTTTCCTCGCGCGTCTCTATGGCCTCCATATAACCAAAGCGGCTGACGAACTGGCGCTCGCTATAGCCTGCCTTGCGCATCTCGGGTGAGGTCCAGCGCAGTAAACGATACAAATCGCTCGCCTTGCCGCCGAAAATTGTACCCGTCAACAGTACCGCATATTTGGCCACCCGGAATAGGCGGCTGAAGGCCATCCCTTGCAGGCTGGCATTGCGGTACTCGTGACATTCATCGGCGACCAGGTACAAATCTTTGACCATACCCCGCTTGACGGCGCGGTAGATCACATCGGCCAGCGGCCAACGGCGAGGCGAGGGCTCAGGACCGGCATAACCTCGCCCGCAGACCGGGCAGCTTTTGCTGCGCAGCCTGCGGGGCGGGTCCACCTGTGAAGCGGTGTCGGGGTGTGTGTATTTTGATGGCGCTCGATACACATCACTGTAGCGCAGAATTTCTTTACTACCCCAATTCTCCTCCGCTTCGGTGGTCGCTGGCGTGCCACAGTGGGGGCAGGCCCATAGACGACCACGACCAGGGAAGTATTTGCGTTCCAACTGGGCTTTATGATACGGCCCCAACTTGACCATCGAACGGGAGAGGATCAGGATGATGTTTCCACCAGTTTGTTCAGAACCATCAGCATTCAGCACCCGCTGTACCTGGGCTAAGCGTTCTTCCCCGTCCCCTTCGGGGTAGATCACCGTCGCGTCAGGAACCAGCATCTCGGCTTCGCGCTTCCACTTCTTCAGCAAATGGGGTGGGCAGAGGATTACCGTCAATCCAATATTCTTCCTGGCTTTGAGCATTTCCCTTATCGTCAGGGCTATAACCGTTTTTCCGTAACCCATTTCCATAATCCCGAAAACAGCCTTCTCGCCATCCAATAAAGCCCGGGCCATCCCCACAGCACGCACAGCCTGGGGAGGTAACAAGCCGCGTCGACCGTTCCCTTCGACTTTGCTCAGGGCAGGCATCTCTGGTAAACGGGCGTTGATCTGAGTTAGCACTTCTTCCTCCCAAACTTGAGTCACTGGCCAGCCCTGTAAGTCCTCATCGACATAAGTCTCCAGAGAGATGGCCTTGTCGATCTCCTCGGCATATTCCGGCAGGTCTTCGAAAGGAAGTTCCACCAGGCCATCTGCTTTCGAGAGCAGATAGGAAGTCATCTTCGGCCCGCGCACGATGCGGGTCTGGTTGTCGCCCACCACCTTACGACACTCCTCCTCTCGCACAGCCACCCGTAGATATCCTTGGGAAATCTTCAACGTAGCCGCGTAGCCGGCCAGATAGGCCGCCCGGTGGCCGGGACGCAGGGGATGGATCACCTTCTGGCGCTTGGTGACCTCGTCTTGATACAACACCGGCGGCGGTGTGCTCTCCAGCGCATCGGCGCGCTCGTCCTCCGTCAGCCAGCTGACCCGGAAGATCATGTTCCTGGCATCGATTTTAGAATGGGGCAGCGTGACGGGGTTCATTGTGCCTGCTGCCGGCAGGGGGTATTTCTCCTCCGCCGTCTGCCCCACCAGGACGTACTGGTTTGGGCTTTTGGGATCTTCCGTGGGGAATAGCGCCAGCCACTTGAAGCTGAGTTTGCGCTCTGCCCAGGCTAATAGGCGTTCGGGGATCACCAGGGCGATAACACCGCCAGGGACCAGATAGGGCAGCGTGCGCCGGATGATGATCTTTTCGGGGCTCTGTTCTCCGCCCATATTGTCGTATGGTGGATTCAATAAAGCTAGCGACATACTGCGGTGGGAAACCATCGTGCGACGGGTATCGCCGTGGATAACTTGCTGTAAACAGCCTTCAGCTGCCTGCGCACGCCCTGCTTCGATTTCCACGCCGTAGGTTTCGACATCGGCGCCCTTTTCGGTGAGCGCATTAGCCAGCGCAGCCAAAGCAGCCCCATCGCCAGCGCAGGGGTCGAACAGGCGCAGGATGCCCTGGCGACCTTCCGCTGGTGTAAATAAGCCTGCCAGGCGTTCGAGCGCCGCCTGGCAGGTGGGGGTGTAGCCATAGTTCAGGTAGTGTTCGGGTCTCATGCTAAATCCTCCAATACTTCGATGATCTTTTCAGTTGAGAAGCGATAAACTGTGACGGTGTCGCTCCCCTCCACGGTCAGCTTTTCGCCGTGCCTGTTCAAGATGTCGCCAACCTCCTGCACCGGTGGCACCGGATAGGGTGTGTGCTGGTGCAGGAAAGCGGAAAACTTGCCGGCAACGCGCTCTGATGCGTCTCGGGTTTCGTGGGCGAAAAACAGGTTGCCATCCAGTGATGGGGTATAGGCGGTCAGCGTCCACAACGTCACCCCTTTGCCCTTGACGACCCGGCGTTCTGGCCACAATTGGGCATGCCCGCTGGCCTGGTAGTGCTCAGCAGCGATGGTGATCCACTTCTCCTTCTGGAAGGCGTAGCGCAGGCCGCGCACACCTTCCTGGTTGCGTAGGGCGAAGCGGGCGAAAATGAGCGTGTGTTCGTAGGGGCAGATGCAATCCGCTACCCCGTGGATGTCTTTGATGCTGAATGTGATGATCATGGTTTATTCCTTTGGTGCGCAGGGGAGCATGGGAGATAGGGTGCTTGGGGAGATTCACCCCGACACCCCGGCCCCCGTGCTCCCCTGCATGGGTTATACAGAAACAGCCTCGACCGGCTGTGAAAGTTGGATCGCCACACTTCCCGCCGTGTGCACCCACAGCGCCTGGCGCACCTTGCCCCGCCAGATGGTGAAGCGGTTGTCCTCGGGCATTTCGGCCAGGACGGCGTAGAGCGTGTCTTCGGAAAGTACGCCCAAAACGTCTTCGATGGTGGCTGCTTCGGGTTCGTTGAAGAGATCTGCGACGCCCGTTACGCCCAGTTTGGCTTCGTCGCGCGCCACCTCCCGGTAGGTTCGCACCAGCGGGCCAGTGATGGTTTCTTCCTTGGCTAGTTGCCGCTGCACTTCGGGGGCAAGCCCGGCGATATCGAAGGCTACAGTAGGAGCGATCTCGCCAATCTCGACCCGTCCGGCAATCTCGGGGACTAACTGGTTGAGTTTGGCGATCTTGCGCACCCGCTGCAATGTGGCGTAGCCGGCCCGGGCGATCTCTTCCATGCTCAGGCCCTGGCGTTGCAATTCCTGGTAGGCTTTGAGTTCAGCGACCGGGTTCTCGCTGCGGGTGGCATGGGCCAGGATGGTCAGGGCGGCACCCAGGTCAGAGACCTCAACCAGCACGCTTTCCAGGCCGGCGGCTTGGGCTGCTGCGGTGCGCCTGCGGCCATCCAGTAGCCGGTAGCTGCCGTCATCCTGTTGGGTGACGACGACCGGGAATTCCGTCAAAAAGCCCTGGTCACCCATCGATCTGACCAGGGCTTTCTTGGGCTTGGCGTTTTCGTAGCCAGTGATTTGGGAAATTGGGATGGATTGCATATTATTCCTCCTCCATGAACGTGGGTAGACTGCTCTGGCTGGCAGCCTGGAAGGCAGCTTCCGCCTGTTTTTCTTCCTGGGCGCGGGTGGGTGCGGTAGGAAACACCGCCAGGGATCGAGCGGTGGTGGAACCCCATCTCTCCACGATCAAGATCACTTTCGGAAATATCGTGCCACCACAGACCGGCGCAGACTTCTTCAAGCTGGCTGAGATGTTTGAGGTGGGGGCACATCATCGCGGGGGGTTGGGGATACCCTTCGTAGTTTTCGATCACTGCCTTGGCGTGGATCAACACCAGAGAACTCTCGGCGGACAGCTTGGCTAAATCCAGGGTGCGCGGCAAGCGCCGGGAAGCCCCCTTACGCCGCACTTCTTCGACCATGTCGGCCACGTAGGGGTAGTATGTACGCCCGACGATATCGAAGATATGCCAGACGCCGTCGATTTCGATCAACTGCGGGCCGACCGCGGTCAACCCCAACGCGGTTGGATCGACCGGCACCGGTGGGTCCAGGATGAAGGTCTCGATGGGCTGCCCCTGGTCGGAGAGCCGGGTTTCGGCATACACGCCGGCGGCCAACCTCTTGCCGCAGGCGCGTTGGTAGGAATTGTGTTGGTGCATGATTTTTCCTTTCTTTATTCGGATACAAATTCACTATTGACGTCAACGGAGAAATCCGTTATTCTGTATCTCAGAATTATTAATTCTGAGAACTCAGGAGATATGCTATGCCTACCCTACTTCAAATTCGCAGCAACGGACAGATCACCTTGCCAGCTTCGATCCGCCGCCAGGCAAACCTGCAAGAAGGCGATGCTCTGGAAGTGATCGTAGACGAGGATGGAGTTCTCCATCTGGTTCCCCACGTGCTTGTAGAGCGATCCCAGGCCTATTTCTGGACACAACGCTGGCAAGATGGCGAGCAAGAAGCTGAAGAGGATCTGCAAGCTGGTCGCTATAAGGATTTTGATGATATTGAAGCGTTGCTCGAAGAACTGGAAACGGATAACGGATAACGGATGATCTATCGCCGCACTGCACGCTTCAAAAAAGCCTACCAGGTCCTTCCCAAACCTATTCGGGGGAAAGTAGCCAAAGCTTTCATCCTGTTTCAGGGTGATCCCACCTACCCCTCACTGGGGGTCAAAAAAATGCAAGGACATGAGCATATCTGGGAAGGTCGCATCGATCAACAATATCGCTTTACATTCCACTATGAGACGCATCCTGAAACAGGTGAAGCAATTTGCGTCTTCCGTAATGTGGACAATCACGATGAGTGTCTGAAAAACCCGTAACAGAAAACACGTCTTGCAGCATTTTTCCAAGTAATGCCAGTTGCTAAAGCAATCTTGCTGGTGTCGTGTTCATTTCTGGTTTGGAATACCAGTTACTATTTTCCGGGGGAATTGCGCTCTCCTTCAAGACCTCGGACAACCCTTAAACTCAAACTCGCTAACGGATCATAGAAGCCAGTAGCCTGCCGCAGGCTATGGACAGTGCGTCTTCGAAGTCACTGGTGTCTCCACCGGGTATCTCCTGGATCACCGGTCCTAGCAAGGGGTGATCTTCTGTACCCACCCAGACTGTGAGTTGGGAGCAAGTATTTGAGATCACTAGGCTGATGCCCCCACTGGTGTGCTGGTCCAGGGCCTGTAGATGGCCGCTAAGTTGGCTAAAGCCAAAGCTTGCCACGACCCAGAAACCGCCGCTTTCGGCCTGGATCACGTCGCCAATCGAAGTGGAACAGGAAAAGCGGATGGTCTCGACCTCGGGGTTTTTATGCCAGGGGTGGTCGATATGTTGGGTCTTGGCGTAGGCTCCTTCGAGGTCTTTTGCTTTGACCCTGGCGACCAGATGGTATTCACCCGGCCAACCGAGTTGAACTGCGTCTACGGGTTGGTCGCCACGGATCTCGCCCCCGGCATACAATCTTTTTCGGTGATAGATGGTGTAGATCATCGCTCACCTCACTCGATATCTGGGCCGGCACTCGTGGATGGCATTATCGAAGCCCAATTTCCGCTCCTTGAGAGATACCCAGCGATGCCCTGCGACAATGATGTGGTCGAGGAGCATTACGTCCAAATTCTTCCCGGCCTGGACCAAAGCCCTCGTCAGGGCTATATAACAGGGCTGGCGGAAGGGTCCAAAGAGGGATGGTTGTGGACGGCGATGATCGCCGCGGCGTTGCGCTGGATGGCCGGCCGGAAGACCTCTGCCACCCGCACCTGGGCACTGTTGAGACTGCCTTTGTAGATCTCGACGATGTCCAGAACGTGGTTGCGGGTGTTGAGCACGATCACACGCAGGTGTTCTTGCTCTAACACCCCCATGTCGTACTGCACCAGCGCTGCTGCGTCCGCCGGGCTGTTGATCGTCGGACGCTCTTCAGGGACATGCATCGCCAGCCGTTTGCCGATCGCCAGGGCAGCTTTTAAGCGTGCAGCGGTGCACTGCCCGACGCCCAGCACGGTGCCGATTTCAGCGGTCTGCGCCCGGTAGAGACCCGGCAGGTCGCCGAAGCGCACCAGCAGGGTTTCCGCGATCTCAAGCTGCCGCGGGCCGCCCACGATGGCCGCCAGTAGTTCGACCAGGTTGCAGGTATCGGCGTCTTTGATGACCCGGCTGGCTGGTCGCTCCTGTTGGGGCAGATATTTCAACCGGGGTGTGGGTTGCAGGTAGGAAGTTTGGGTAGTCATGAATTGCTCCTTGAAATGAAAACAGGCCAGAGCTAATCCCTCTGGCCTGTTTTCTCGATAATCTGTTTAGTATTAATCTGCTATTCTTGTACCCCTCGCCCCTGGCACGCCGGACAGGCAGGGCGGAGTTTCGTATAGCCATTGCATCCCTTCCCGCCGCAGGTCGGGCACCAGGCTTGCCCCCAGGCGGTCTCGATGAACAGGTGCCAGGTATCTTCGGTTACCTGGTCGGTGAAAATGACCATGCTTCCGGGCAGCGCTTCGATGATACGCATGGGCCGTAACGGCAATGTATTAGGGGGTTGATGGGTTGTTGTCAATGTCGTCATTGGGTTCTCCTTTCTAGCAGACCACAAACCCGCCAACGGACGGGTTTGTAGTGAAATCTCACAATTGAAATAGGGCTATTCGTCCAGCGTCTCCCTGATCTTACGAAACACAGCCAATGCCGAGACAATGCCCTCCTCGGCATTGGCCACGCTTATGGCGCGCTCTGGAGAGTCGGTGAAGACATCGTTACTGACTTCGCCAAGCAGATCCACAAAGATATTCAAGGCTTTGGCGAGGAGTTCAGGGGAGATGCTGGTGACGTTGTTTGCTGTAAACATGATATATATGCCTCCTTGTTGGAAAAGATATCACTCCGGTATAGATTGCTCAGGGTGGTTGTGAAACCAGCTCTTGCCATGCAAAATCTGCAATTCCTGCAGGGTTCATCCTATGGAGAAGCACCCTGCTCTGTGCCACTATTCAAGGCCAACGGCATGACAACGTGCAGGAAATCCTCCACTCCCACCGGGCGGATCATCCCTGGGCTGGTGTTGGAACTCATCTCGATGGCCACGTTGGGTGTATCCAGCACCTTCAAGATGTCTAGTAGATAGCGCACGTTGAAGGCGATCTTGAGCGCTTCCCCTTCGGTGGTGGCCTCGCCATCGATGACAGTGCGGCTCGAACCGCTTTCGTCAGACTTTCCGGAGACTTCCACCGTGCCGTTGACGTTCAAGACCACCGTGTTGCTGTTGGGGTTCTCCCGGGCGAAGATGGCCGCCCGTTTGCAGGCCCTGGTAAAAGCCTCCGTGGAGAGTACGGCGCGGGTTTCCCATTCTGCCGGGATGATCTGTTTGTAGTCCGGGAAGCTGCCTTCGATGACCTGTGTAGCCAGCCAGAGTCGCTCTGTCTTGAAGACCACCCGGCTGTCCGTGAAGGTCATCGCAACCATCTCGTCCTCGCCGGCGATGCGCACCCACTCGTCCAGCGCCTGGGCCGGCAGGATGGCCTGCACTGGCTCAGTTGCCGGCGAGGACAGCGCTGCCACACCCTCTGACAGGCGGAAGCCATCGGCGGCAGCCAGGGTGATGGTGTTCCCGTCGATGGCCACCAGCACGCCGGTTAACACCGGCCGGCCTTGATCCGAAGCGGCTGACACGGATACCTTACAGATCAGTTCCTTGAGATCGGCAGCATTGATTTCGATGGCCGGTCCGGGACCAGGCTCCGGCAAAGGCGGGAACTCACCCGCTGCGATGCCCTTTACTTTCGTCTTCGTGCCCCCGCTTCGCACGTTGAGCGTCTGGGTCTCGCTGTCAAGTTCCAGGTCGACCTGCTCCGGGGGGAGTGTGCCCACTACATCGGTGAGCGTGTGCGCCGGCACGGTGATGGCGCCGTCCTGCTCGATCAGGGCGTCGATCCAGCATACCGTGGTCGTCTCCAGGTTGGTGGTTGTCAGGCACAGACGACCTTCGTCGGTAGCCATCAGCACGTTGCCCAACACGGGTAAGGTGCTGCGGAGGGAGGCGGTGCGCGAAACCGTGCGCAGGCCATGGCTCAGATTCTCGGCTAAAATCTTGATCTTCATGGTGATATATCCTTTCTCGATTAGAAGAGCGCTGCTTCGAACTCGGCGCTGAAAGTATGTGCCATCCACCCCGGGACGGGGACCGGCACTTCGTTCTGATGGGCGATATACAGGCTGTGCCCGCGTGAGATGATCGATCCCCAATGCGAGGTGTTGAAAATCTCCAGGGCGGCTAGCTTGACGGAGGGTTCTGTCAGCCAGGGGACGTACCAGGCTTCCGCGTGACGTTCGGCCTGGAGGGCGGCGGAAGCGATGGTCACCCACAGCCGTTCGCGCTGTTCTTCAGACAGGTTCACGCCTGGCGCGCTGTCGAGGCATTCGAAGATGAAATCGATGAAAGCGGCATCCAGGCCGGCCTGGCGATATTTGGCGTGGTAGCGGCGGGAAGTACGGCGTATCTCCCAAGTATCCAGGATCAAGCCGCGGAAATAAGAAGGCGGTGGTGGCTCGAGTACCCGCTCAGGATCGTGATCGGGGATCGGGGCTACGCTGGTCAGGCTGCGCCACAACTTGCCGCCATATTGGATCGGACCCTGCTCTGTGGCTCGCAGATATACTTGTACGCCCATGTCTTTACGCCGGTTGACCGGGGAGGTGGCGCGGTGTGTGGTTTGCATGCAGGGGGAAGAGAGCAGTTCGCTCACGCGGATGGGTTGATCTAAATCCAGCAGCGGGAGCGGACGGGGAATCGGTTCGAACATGATTTGACCTCCATGGATAGAGAAGGAAAGAAAAAAGCCCCCCAGGGCAGATGCCGCCAGGGGGCTGGAAAGGATGATCGTTGAAATCGCAGGCTGCCCCAGGAAAGCATCTGGGGGTATCTACCGGCTAGAAGGGGATATCGTCGCCTTCCGGTGCTAGATCTCCTGTGTCGCCGTCCAGATCGATAGCCTCGTCTTCGCTGCGAGTGGATAAGAACTGCACCGATTGGGCGACGATTTCGTAGGAAGCGCCCCACGAGCCATCACCCCGTTGGAATAGGCGCGGCCCGCCGCTCTGTCTGTCAGGGCTCAAACGCCCTTCGACCAGCACCCGGCTGCCGCGGCGCAGATACTGGTTGCAGGTTTCAGCCTGCCGGCCCCAGGCGGCGACGCGGAACCAGGTGGTTTCGTCTACTCTCTGCCCGTCTGAACCGGTGTAGCGGCGGTTGGTAGCTACTGAGAAATTGGTCACGGCTTGCCCAGTCGGGGTATAGCGCATCTCGGGTTCGCCGCCTAAGTTGCCGGCGATGATGATCTTCTGGTACATGGGATTCTCCTTGTATGTGACTTATGGATTGTATAGGTTTGGAGGGGTGGGTATCTTTGGCCTATCCCGCTGCTGCGCAAGGGAACTGGCCGTGAGATGCCAGCAGGCTTTGTGCCGAGGGTGTGGGCTTGGATGGGGTGGTTCTATCCGGCGTTATTATCAGCAGTTCATTGCCGACCTCGACTGCACCTTCTGGATCATCTTCGAGCCAGGGTTCCGTCGCCAGCACCCGCACAGCTACCCGTGAACGCCGGGCGATTCCCCGCGCGCCTCGGGCGGCATCGAGCAGGCTGCCGGTAACGGGCCGGCAACGGTTCAGCTTACGGAGGGGTGTTTGCCACGCTAGGACGAAGTTACCGGAGAAGGCCTCCATCTCTGCGTCGATAAGTTCAGCCCAGTTGATCTTTTCAGTTTCTCGCTGGATGGCATCGTCGATGGTCACCCAGGTGATCCCGTTTTTACAATCGATCTTGGCTTCAATGTCTTTCAGGATCTCCTTGGCCAGGGACCGCGACATCGGCAAGGCCATATTTTCCGCCTGGAAGAAAACGTCTTCGATATGCCAGATGTGGACAGCGAATTCGGCCCAGTGCTCTCGCAGCGGTTCAGCGATATCTTCCGCTTCGACCTGGATGCCTTTGAAATCGGCAAGGTACTGTTGCACCGTGCGGGCCACGTTGTGGATTTGGTGTTCGTACATATTGACTCCTTTCGATGGTTGAATTGTTTTTTTTGGCATAAGCATGTTTTGTAGGTGAGCGCATCACCTCCTTTGGGATAGTGAATTAGCTGAGTATTGACCAAGTAAATACGCCGTGATATAGTGCGCTGTAGAGGCACATCTATGTCCAATCTCATTACCCGCACCTACCGTTTTTCCGAAGAGACTCTGGGGCAGATCGAGTGGCTGGCCGCTCGTTTGGGGGGATTGGACGCCACTAGCGTGCTGCGCCAGGCGGTTGCCGAGCTCTACCACCGCAAGCAGGCGGAGTGGAAAGCTTGCCTGGTGGACCAGGGGGATGGCTCTTATACCTTAGAGGTCGGCGAGCGCACACTGGCACGGGTGAATGCGGCGGTGTTGGATAAACTGCCTGAAGGCGAGCGGGAAGGCATCCTGAGTGGCGATGCGGACGGCCTCTCGGCGTTGACCTTGCTGCTACTGGGAGCTGCAGCCGGTGATGAGGTCGTCTGGCTCAGCGATGATTTGGTAGATTAGGAGTGGGAAGGTCACTTCTGGCTCATCATGCTCACGGCGATGATCCCCGCTTCCAGGGACCGCAAGGCTTCCGGTGAGGGAAAGGGACCTTTTTCACCCCTAGCCAGATAAGCCTGGATTTCCCGGCGATGGGCCGGGTCTTTGATGTAGGGTAGGGCGGCGTGGATGATGTCTACAGCGTCTACCAGCATGCCGGCTAGACGTACGCCTTCTTCTTGCCAGTTTTTCATTGTTGTACTCTCCTTTTGCCGTTGAGAATCGCAAAAGCGCCCAGGAGAACAGCATCCTCCTGGGCTTCTTTTTTGTCTGATTGTTGTTGGGGGTTGAGAGGAATCTAACCCGCTACTTGTCTTTTCAAATTATGGTATCGATATAGGGATGGAAACCTACAACCCCGGCGGCCACCATCCAGAGAGGATAGCTTCGTCGGGATCGAGGTCCCCGGGGGGAAACATGACCGTATACTGCCCACCCTGTCCTTTTTCGATGGCTTGAGCGACCGGTTCGATCCAGCCATAGCCGGCCTCGTCGGGATCGGGCACGAGCAGGTATTCGTATTGGGGGTGCTGGCTGAACCAGTTCAGCATGGTATAGGCGGGTGTGGCGCCGGCCGTATAGACAGTACGGACATCGTGCATGTCCTTATCGTGCAGCGCCTGGTTGAAGATCAACATATCCACCATGCCTTCCACCACGATGACCAACTTGGTGTGGCTGTTGACCCGCCAGGCACCCATGGGTTGCAGCAGCCTCCCCCAGGTCTGGTATTTCATGGCCGCCTTTTCCCGCAGGTGGCGTACTTGGATGGCCAGCGGTTGAGTGGCCGGTTCCGCGTACACGACCCCGCCAGCCCACAGCCACCAGCCCTTGCCGGAAACCAGCCGGCTCTGTTTAGCCGATTGCCAGGTGCTGCGTCGCACTCGGGGACGCGGTACGCCGACTCCCAGGCCGTAGATCAGGGCTGTTTGAAAGGAAACCTGGCGTTCGTCGCGCAAGTAGGCCCAGGCCTGGCTGTCTTGGAAGGCGCTGCGCGAGACAGAAAGAGCTTCGTCCAGCACGCGCACTTCGGGGGGTTGCACGATTTCGGGTTTGCGATTGCTCGCCTCTTGTGCGGGTTGCCAATCTTCCCCTAGTTTCACCGTCAGGGCTTTGATGCTACCCCCGCTGGCGCCGCAGCGTAGGCACTTCCAGTATCCTTCGTCGATCTGCAAGCCGAAGTTGGGCTTGCCAGAAACCCCTGCTTTTTGCTCGTCGGGATGAAAAGGACACCACCAGGTCGCCCAGCGGCGGCGCTCATCGACTTTCTTAGGGACGCCAAGCAACTCCCTGGCATCCTCGAGGATGTCGGTCATAGGATCGCACTCCTTTCCGATGAATGCATCCATCGGGTGATTTAGATTGTATGGGTTTGTCGCTAGGGGTGCTGCGCAGCTATCTGCTGCCTGGTGTTAGGCCAACAGCGCCAGCAATACCTGAAAGGATTCCAATGAGCTGCACAGCAACTGGTGCGGGTTGCTGGCAGCGATTCCTAGCAGGAACAAGACATAGGCCATGGTTCTCACAGCGGATCTCCTTGTGTTGTGGTTATGATTTGTCAGTCACTTCAAGCCCCACGAGACGCAATGATCCCGTGGGGGGCATAACCATACATCCGGAAGCATGGGGGGAGATTGTCAACAGATCCTTTTTTGGATGGACAGGGAAGTGCATTGCCATTGCTGCGCACATTCCGTTGCGGGTAGGTGAGAACCGGGTTTTCTATGATTCTGGCGAGATTTTTGCATTTTGCCCTTGCGTTTGCGGGGAATTCTGGTATACTGAGAACATATGTTCACACATCGGGGTGAACGAACACTGAGCAGCGGCCGCTACCGCTGCTTTTGTTTTGGGGGCACACATGGTTAGGTCTCCTTGTAGAGTGGATAGGATTTGATCGGCTTGACCTTCAGCTGCTTCCGAAGAAAGGCCTGAGGCCGTGAGGGCTGCAACAATTGCTTTTTTGTATCTGGATATGGAATGCATGGGTCTGCTCCTTTATTTGGCCGATAAGGCCGATAAGATTTCCAAGAAATCGGCATCGTCACTATCGCCGTTACGGTTGCCGGCGACGTCGATGCCTTTCGCCAGCAAGCAAACAAGATCGGGACACTTATCGTCCTCGCTTTCATCACCGCTTCCGCTGGCCAATGTAGGCAGGGAGAGTAGGACGAAGAGCACCAGTAGAACGAGCATTACTTTCTTGAACATGGTTACCTCCTGAGTAGGCTTGGGATGGAAGGAAAAAATGAAGGAATCAAAAACGGGCGCCGCCCGGGATAGACCCGGAGCAGCGCCCGTTTTTCTTCTGCGGGATTTCTTGCCCAGACTAATGATATTGGGGGATTTGACCGCAGGGTATATTCAGTTGTCGCCGGCTTGACTCACGCCAGCCAGGGGAGTGTCGTTTGGATACTACACCCTGAGAAAACCCGAAAAGCCCCTCAGGGCATTAGATACCTTTGCCCACCGTTTCGGGTGAGAGCCGCATCCACCGATTTGAGTGATAAACTTTAGGGAAGACAGGAACGGAAACACCCTCTCAGGGCGGATACCGCCTAGGGAGGGTGTTTCATATTGTAATTAGATACAGCGTCTACCAGCATGCCGGCTTGATGATGTTGAGCTAGATTGTTCTCCGTAGAGAGCAAGGTGTGTTCTGACGCCAATCCAAATCTTCAGTGCGAACCCAAGCAACATCATGTTGGTTGAGCATCTCTAGATGTTCATATCGAGATAAGCAGTACGGATTCGAAGCGCGTCAACAGTCCAGCCAGCAATCAGGAGCGCAAAAACCTTCCATCAGGGGAACGTGTTTATACATGTACAAAAACCCAGCTTTCGCCAGGCTTTCTCAGGGGGGAAAATATAGATTGTCATTCAACAATGAAGTGTTGAAATTATATAGGGGAGTTCCTGAAGACGTCAAGGCTGTAAACAGCCAGATAGCTATCAGATTAATTGTTGACGGAAACAATCACCTCCCCAAAAACATGAAGCGGCTCATGTTTTATCTGTGTTCTTCTCTAGGGCGAAAAATCAACATACAGGCTTGACAAATTATATTTTGTGTATAAAATATGACGTTAAACGTCAGTTTATGTACACTGAACATTATTTAGAGTCTTGCTTGAGGTATAGATGTCATGATCGCCAAGACATTAGGCGTTGCCAGTGCACAAGTGCTCACCGCGCTGGCTGAAGGCAATCGAACTGTTTTTTCTATTGCTGACGCACAAGAGATTGTAGGAAAAAGTTACGATGCCACGCTGCACATCTTGCGGCGGCTAACCCGCGCCGGCTGGTTGGTGCGTCTGACGGCTGGACGGTATGCCATCGTACCACTCTCCTCAGGGGCTGACGCTACACCCCAGCTCAACCGCTACGTTGTTGCTCGCGAGATTTTAGAGGAAACACCTTATTATATCTCGCACGAAAGCGCTATGGATATTCACAATATGTTGACCCGCCCTATCACGCGCGTCATCGTGACCACACCCCGGCGACTTAACAACCGGGAAATCTTAGATGTACCTTATCGCTTCGTCTATGCCCCTCGACCGGCACTATGGGGTTGTGAAGAAAACTGGGTGACACCCTACGAGCAAGTCACGACTAGCGATCTGGAAAGAACTATCCTGGACGGTCTCAGCCGTTCTGACCTGTGTGCCGGCATCAGCCAGGTAGCTGTTGGTCTGTGGATGCGCCAGGATGATTTTAATTGGGAAAGGATGGGACGCTATGCCAGGAAACTTGACCACCGCGCTGCAGCCCAGCGGCTGGGCTATCTGTTGGAACTGTATGAATTAGGCATACCAGCTTTGATCGAAGAATTGCAAGCCCTGGTCAGCACAGGCTACGCCCTACTCGACCCGCTATTGCCTGACGAGGGCACGTATTTAGCCCGCTGGCGGTTGCGTCTCAACCTGGAAACAGAAACTTTACAAACGATTGTGAGAACATAACTATGATCCATCCAAGTGAAATCTCCCGCATGGCTCATCGCTATGGGCTGGGTGATAAAACCATCGAAAAGGATTATGTGTTGACCTGGGTGCTATTTGCCATTGCCAACTCGCCGCTGCGTGAACTCTTGGCATTCAAAGGTGGCACAGCCATCAAGAAGATCTATGAGCCTGGGTATCGATTTTCTGAAGATCTCGACTTTACCCTGTTGGATGAAATTTCAATCGATGATTTGGCGGCTAAGATCGAAGCCTTTTTTCCCTGGTTGCGGCGCGAGGTCAACATCACCCTGACCATACGGAAGCTAGAAGTTCATCAGTCAGGCAGTCCGGCCTTCTACTTGAATTACGTAGGCCCATTACGCGGTGATCTGGGTAGTCGTTTTCTCAAAACCGACTTTACACGCGACGAATTATTGGTGTTTCCCCTTGTTGAAGCACCACTTCAGATACCCTACAGCGATTGCAAACAGCGGGTCGAAACACTCTACTGCTACTCCCCAGAGGAGATTTTGGCAGAGAAACTGTGCGCTTTACTGGGGCGCACCGAACCCCGCGACCTATACGATATATACTACTTGTTGACCTACCAGTTGGTTGATTTCGAGAGTGTGTCAATCCGTCTCAACGGGAAAATGGAGCACAAGGGATTGAACCCCGCAAATTTGGGAAATGTGCTGGAGCGCAAAAGCGCCACTCTGAGTCGTCTGTGGGAACTACGGTTGCAGGGACAAATGCCCGAGTTACCCCACATCGAGGCGGTCATCAGGGAGACCGATCGCTGGTTGCGGCGATTACGTTTTGATTAAATGGCTTGGAGATCAGCCTAGATTTCGGTTTTCAGGTAAACGAAGATAGACAATACAGGAAGCCCAATTTCCTAAGTTCACAGTATGGTAAGAGGTGCGATACGGGTTGAAAATGGGGGAATCCAATTCTGGGGCGTGGTGATGGTGCATTTAAGAGGGGCATAATCAGGTAGGAGATCGTAAAATCCGTCATTGTGTAGGCATTGCATATTTGTTAATTCGCGTTTCAAGCACTGGAAGCATAACCGTTATATCTGGATAGAAACAAGCTCCATCTATCACCACGGATACCCAAACACTTCCTCTTTTTTCGTCCAACCAGTAAAATAGCTTTGGGGGATATTTCGATGACACCCTGTCCTGCTAATCTGTAGAATTGCCTCACGATGGTTATATCTAACGCGCCTACAGCAAGGCTTTTGGCAGGTGGTCACCAATGCCAAAACCAATAACACAAGATCATCCCAGTTCAACGGAATCCCAGATAATCGACGAACTCACCAGGTTGATCTGCACTTGTTTCCCGGATATGCCACAAGCCTCGGCCAATGCCTTGGCTGCATCGGAAGCGATGATAGACCTGCGCGCGATTTCCTCGGCATATCACCAGGCCCTGCATTCTCCTCATTTCAACACTGATTTCGTCCTTGTGGTTTTCTACTACCTTGTACAGCAGACCCTCGCCCAACTCAATGACCGCATCGCTGGTAATCCAGCCTACCAACAAGCCCTGGCCACCAGCGGTTTGGATTGGCGCGTCCCGGAATAATTCTCATCTCTTGGAGGAACCCCCATGCTTGAACGACTCAAATCCATCGGCCTGAACGTAGGCATCATCGGACTCTCAATTGTAGTATTCTTGATGACGTTCTTTGGCATGAAATGGTTCGCGGAAGCGCAAGTGCCCCCGACCATAGATGTTTTGGCGGCGGCCATCGACTTGGAAATCGGGGATGTGATCACAGCAGCGGATATCAGCCAGAAAACCGTCTACCAGGACGACAACCTGGATGTATATATCCCTATTGATGAGAGCAGCACGCTGATCGGTGGCTCTGTGGCGCTGCCCATGCGGGCAGGTCAACCGATCTTCCGCAACGCGGTTCTAGCCCCTGCAGGCGAGGGTACCCGGCTCTCAGCCGTGCTTGCCCGGTTCCCTGATCACAGCCTCTTTCCTTTATCCTTGGAGGCCAAAAACGTGGTCGCACCGGACATCGAAACCTTCTTGCCCGGCGATCTGATTGGTCTGACCGTGGTGATGGGGTCCCGCCCGCAGCCCCAGGTAACATCCACACCGCAATCCGAAATCATCACGGGGTTGGAGATCAACGAAGGGGAGATCGCCTTGACCCTGGTGGCGCAAATCACATCCACTCCGGATGTCCTTACTGAGGAAGATGAAGAAGCCCAAGAGCGTGAGGAAGCCCTTGCGCGAGGCTTTCCTCCCTTGGCAAAAGACCTGTTTCCAGAGGGTGTGCGGGTGATCAACATCCAGGGTCTGCCACCCAAGCCACAGTCTTCAGGGGGAAGCGGCGATGGCTACCCATCGGGAGACCAGACGGGCTATTTCACCACCGGCGACCAGCAGAGCGAGATGCTCATCTTGCTGGTTCCCAACGAAAACCGCGAGACCCTTTCCCTGGCGATACAGCAAGGCGATCAAGTGATCGTCTCCTTGTTAGCCCGCGGCTGGGATGAAACCACTCCTGGTTTCACCTACTGGGATTTCGAGGAGATGTTCTTATCTGACCGTCAGGAAGCATTGGGAGGGGACGATATAGATGTAGCTCCTACAGAGACATTAGAAGCGCCTGTGCCTATAGCGACTCCTACCGTTCCTGCCGGGGCAGAAACCCCTGCTGCTCCCGCCGAATCAAACAGCCCGACAGCTACGCCGAACCCATAAAGGGAGAACCCTATCATGCAAATCCTATTACTCGGCGCAGGCACAACGACTTCCCGCCTGAATCTACAATTGTCCGAACAGGGCCACAGCGTTGCAGCACAACTGGCGACCTTCACCCCACAGCATATGGATCTGTTCGATTTCAAGGGTATTGTTTTAGTTTCTCCCGAGGCCTCCGTCTCCCCTGACAGTCTGTTGCAAGCTGCTGAACGCGGCAAGATGATCTTCCTCGTCGCTGGGGAGTCGGATGGTCTGGCGGCCTGGGCTAACGGTTCGGGCATCCCCGCCTTTGCCTACCCGCTCTCCGAAGTAGAAACCAACCGCCTATTCGATGATATCCGGCGCGCTGATAAAGGAGGGCGCGATGCCGCTGAGCAGTACCGGCGGGCGGTGCTGGGCAGTGATATGAGCGCCCGCATCCAATCCGGGATGGCCGTGCGCAAGATCGCCGTCACCTCACCGAAAGGAGGTACGGGGAAGACCACCCTGGCTGTCAACCTGGCTGTGCTCTACGCATTGAGCGGCATTACCACCTATCTGGTGGACGCTGACGGCAATGCTGGGTCATTGCAGTATCACCTGCGCCTCAGGCGTGTCAAGAAAACCATGATCGGACTGGTGCGCAAGCGGGTGTTGTCCCGTGCGGATACGCCGATGGACGCCATCGCTTCCGGCGCGGCCTACCTGGACGCCTTCACCCCCATCGACGAACTTCCAACGCTCAAGGTGCTGCCCGGTCTGATCACCGACGATTTGGGGGATAAAGCTCTGCAAGACGAAGAACGCGTTCTTGAAGCCCTGGGTGGTTTGTATGAAGCCGCTGTTGCCTCGGGCGGTGTATTGGTTGCGGATGTGGGCATTAACCCGGCCCATGTGGTCCACCGGGCTGCCTTGCAACTTGCGGAAGGCATCGCCATCGTGATCAAACCGGAGATCCCCGACCTGGCGGAAACCCGGCGCTGGATCGCCCGCATGATCCGCTCGATGGGTGATGCTGTCGGGCGTGAAGCTGCCCATGAGTTCATCGGAAGCCGGGTCAAGTTGTGCTACAACCAGGTCACACCGAATGGATTCAAAGAAGCCCACCGCTTGCTGGAGCGATCGTTGAAGGAAGACAATATCTCACTGGATATCACACCCAATGGAATCATCCCCTTTGTGGATGCCACTCTCGCCAGCCAGTCGGTGAACAGTGACCGACGGGATGATATTTTAATCTGGCGTCAAAAGCGCGAGCGGCTGGAAGAACTGGGCGCCTTTGCTGACGCGCTGGTTGGTTTTGGGGCCAACTTCGTCCCCGCGGTGCGAGAGGGGGCTGCTCGGGTTGGCTTGATAGACGGACATTCCAAGAAACGAAGGGGATTCCTTGGCGGACTCTTTCGTTCCTGATTCGCCACACTACCAGCAAGTGCACTGAATAAAATAACACATGGAAAGCAATTAGCAGGAGAACATAAGTGCCAAAATCCCCTTTCGAACTCACCGATCAATCGATCAAGCCCACTGTAGACGAACACGATGACGATGAACTCCAACGCTGGTGGGAAACGCTTATGGAGGAGGGGCGCGCGGAGAAAGCCACCCAGGCCAGACAAGGATATCTCTCTACCACAGATATCGAAGCGTTAGCCCGTGATGTTTTCGATAAAGTTCAACAGCAGGCAGCCAACCAGGGCCTGGTTCTGCCGGAAGAATATCTCACCCGCCTGATTGGCGAGTTGTCTGGTTTAGGGTCATTGTTGGCATTGATTGCCCGTCCTGACGTGGAAGACATTACCATCAACCTGGGGCACATCTATATTTACACCACCAGCCAGGGTTGGGAATATGCCACTGCAGCGCCGTCCAGTGTTGGGGACGCCTTGCGGGTGCTGATCGACCGGGCTGCCCAGCGTCCTCCCTCGCCTGACCACCCCGTTTCCGACGCCATGCTACAGGTGATGGTACCGGTGCCCGACCAGGGCATCCGTCGTAAAGGTTTACGCATCAACTACATCATGCCCCCGGCTTCTCCTTATGGGGATACGATCACTATCCGGGTTAGCAACTACCGCACCAAAGAAGAATACCAGGGCAGAAAAAGCCTGGCGTTTTTGTGCCAGAACCGCCTGCCGCCGGTCAAACGACCACCGTTCTCGCTCGTAGATTTCCCCCGGGGAAAAGGTGTGATCACACCAGAAGTGGCTAATTACTTACTGGCTGTGATGGTGCATGGGGGCACGATGATCGTGGCAGGCTCCACCGGCTCAGGGAAGACCTTCGTCAGCCAGCGCATTCTTCAAGAGATGATCGATTACTACCCTCCCGGGGCGCTGCGATTGTTCATCATCGAAGACAGCAATGAGATCGTACTCAACGGCTGGGATGGCGACAAGAAAAGCGATACCGGCAATATCGTCTACGCGGTGACACGTCCGGCCATCGGCGGAGGTCCCCCGGCGGTGACGATGTATGACCTCATCCGGGCGGCGCTGCGCTCACGCCCGCATGGGGTGGTGATCGGCGAGGCCCGCGGCGCTGAGGCCTGGGAGTTGGTGCGGGCAGCCGCCACGGGACACGGGCATTCAGCATTTACCATCCACGCTACCAGCGCCGAACACGTCTGGCCACGCTTTCTGCAAGTGGTGCAGTCGCACCCGGATGCGCAGCGCATGTCAGAAGCCCAGATCGCCCAGAGCTTCGCCGAGGCGGTCACCACCATCGTGTATATCGAGCGTGATTATACCTACGGGCAGATGGTGCGCGAGGTTGTTGAAGTTTCTCCCATCGTGGAGAAAAGCGCCGGGCGCCCAACTTTTTCGCCTCTGTTCCGCTTCGATGAGGAGAGCCAAAGCCTGCAGCCCACCGGCAATCGGCCAATGCGCCCGGGTTTCAGGACAGGGGAGTTGAATATGCTCGAGGCGATGTTCAGCAAGAACAGTCATGGCTTATAGCAACTGTAAGATTGGAAAATTAGTAGATAAGGTAGAGAGCGATCATGGTGAACGGCGATAGGGAAAGGCAGGTAGGGAAAACGCAGGCCTTCGTCCTGGCAAGCGGTTTCCACCAGGTAGGGGGGCATTGGGCATTGTATGGCGAGAGTGGGAAATCACGCCTGTTTGCCGAAATCACGGCTGACCCAGACCGGCCTGACGTGCGCCCCCAGGAAGCCTACCATGCCTTGCTGGCCTCGACGCAACCGGGATGGACGGTGCGGGTGTTGCAGATCTTCTGGCCCGATCCCATTCCCCGGGAGGCTTTTCGCTCCCAGATCGAAGAATGGCCACAACACGAGCAAAAAGGGATGACGCTATTACAGGATGGGTTGGTGCTGTTTTTGGAAACCTATCCGCTGCCCTTCATGCGCCGCACGATCCTGGAATTCGTGCTGCCCAATGATGACAGCCTGGGGTGGTGGGAGGGGATTGCCGGGTTGTTTCGCTCCTATGGATTGCAGATCACCTTCCTATCTGACGACGATCTTCGCGCTCTAGCCCGGTGGGTATTCAATCCGGACCTGACCGTCTAGTAGCTTGTTTTCCATGATATTTTCCAAGAAGAAAAACCCCACGACGGCCACAAATCCCCAGCTTGCTGAATATATTTCGGCGGTGGCAGCCGAGGCCATAGAAGTGACCGAGGATCGCCTGGTCTTCCCCAACGGTATTCTACTGCCCATGTCCGTGCGCGGCAGCGGCTCGCCGGGGATGCCCAACCGGCCCTGGTCACGCGTTACTGCCAGCACATTCCATCAAGCCGCCTTGCCTACGATCTATTCCCTGGTTTTGCAGCGTGTGCTCCCCGATGCGATGAAAAAATCGCTGCGCGCCCGGCGCACGCTCTTCGAAGGGGTTTTGCTAGCCTTATCCGCTAAAACCGGTAGGCGACCATCAATGGCTGAGCGCACAATGGATCAGGCGCTCGATTCGGCTGAGTCTGATCTGACGCTGGGAAAACCAGCCTTCCGGGCAACCTTGTTGACGGGGTTGTTCGCTGAACCTGGCCGGGAACAGGATGCCGATGCCGCCCGGCGGGTCCTGGAGACGGACCTGCGCGCCAAGGGCCTGGTGCCGCAGCGCTTGTTCTATATCGCCGAACGCGCCTTGCACCATTTCCAGCCTGGAGGAAAGCTATTGCCTGGTCTGGACGAGCCGGTCTTATTGATCGAGGAAGCCACACCCTTGATACCAGCCCCGGCCCGGCGAGTGAACCCGCCCGAAGGGGCTGTCTGGATTGGCAGCCACGCCCAAGAAGGCCGGGACATCTATTTTTCCCCCGTCGAAGGATTCGACCCTGCCGCGCCCAAGCCTCCCCACGCGGTATCTTTGGTGCTTGGTGAGATGGGTTCGGGCAAAACGACCCTGATGCGTCTGATGATGACCCAGCGGTTGCTTCAGGGGCGCACGGTGGTCAGCATCGATCCCGAAGGGGAAAATAACCACTTGTGCCGGGCGTTGGGCGGCAAGGTCGTCCCTGCCAGTGCACCAGAGGATCCCGAAACCTGTTTGATGCACCCCCTGCAAGGGAATGACCCTTCCGAGATGCTCCTGGCAGTGCGCTTCCTGGTCGCCTCCCTGGGGGGAGAAGGTACATTGACCCCAGGCATCCATGCTGCTTTACACGAAGCGGTCAAAAGGCGCTGGGAACGGCGTCCAGGTCGCATGTCGATTGCGGATTTGGTGGATACCCTCTCCACAGTCAACGCTCCGGAGACGGCTATTCCTATCGCCCTACTGCGTCCCTACATGCGGGGTGGTTTGTTGGATGGTTTCTTCGACCGTCCGGATGCTTTGCTGTCAACGGATTTCCCGCAGGGCGAATGGTGGAATTTCGATCTGTCCACGTTGCGCAATGAGAACAAGGGTATCATTCACGCCGTCCTGGCGTGGTTTTTGTATCATGCCGTCACGGTTGGCCGCAACCCGATGGACATCTATATCGACGAGGGTTGGCGTTTGCTGCGCAGTGGCCCGTTCTCCGATCTGCTGGATGAATTAGGCCGCAGAGCGCGTAAGCGCGGGGTTGGCGTTACCCTGACGACCCACTTGCCCTCCGACCTGGCGCAAAATCCCACCTCCTTGAGTCTAGCCTCGACGGCCTTGATCGGTCGCCTGGGACCTGATGAAGCCTTTAAGTTCTTTCGCTCGTTGGGGGTGGCTGAGAGCGAAGCAAGACGTAATGCAGAGCGAGTAGCTACGCTGCCACCCAGGATTTTCCTGGCATCCCCCTCTGGTGGGCGCAGTTCACTGTTCCCAGTGCTGGTGACTATCCCGCCGATCTGGTTGGAGTTCTGGGAGAAGTTGGGGGCGACAAATTAGGAATCATGGGTGCAAGGGAGTTGGGGGTACAGGGGTACAGCTCCCTTAGCCCACTGGCTCACCGGCTCCCGAGCTCTCAGATATAGCTGCATGTAGAGAAAGTATGTTTTCTTTGAATATTATGAACTCAATCACTTGCCCCCAATGCGGATACAAACATGATACTCCCCGCTGCCCTTTGTGCTCAGGAGAGTGGGAGACGTGGGAGTTGCAATTTGCACCTATCTCGTTTCCCAAAATCCGTCGCCAGATCGCTTCCTGGTTGGGGCAAGCCCCACATCCGGTCGTCTTAGAGGTTCTGGCTACCGAGAACGGCTTGCGCATGCGTCTATACACCCCGCCAGGCCTAGGCCGGGGTGTGGTCAAATCCTGGGCTTCGCTGGTGCACCAACAAACACGCTGGGCGCGTTGTGAAGGGTCAATCAACCCCCAATATAGCCACACCTATGTACTCAAAACGGGGGAACACATCCCCAACCTGGTGCTCTTGGAAGGGGATCCGTTCTTGGCACTCGGTGGGCAATTGTTGGACCAGGTGTCTCCAGGGCAAGAAACATCCTTGCATATCTGGCTACTTGGTAAAGATCTCAGATTACAAGAGCGTGTGCGCGCCTTGGCATCCTACTCTTACGGTACGGGTCATGGCGTGGATAATGGTACACCGAACCCCTGGGGTCTGCGTCTGGCGCTGTGGCGGGTTATCTTGATCGTGGGCGCCATGGTTGCCGTGATCGCTGGGGGGAGTCTTAGCGCAGGTTGGTTATCTAAGTCAGCCGGAGCATTGGGTGTCGTTGGCGGCG
>CAYQQX010000001.1:0-105190 GCA_964419495.1 uncultured Anaerolineales bacterium | reverse complement strand
CAAATATCCAACCTCCAACATCTGATCTCCAATATCTAATCTCGAACCATGCTAACCATAAAGTGTGCGGCTTGTAAGCGCAAGCTCTGGAAATACCAGAAGATTGGCAAGGGTGAAGTGCTGCGCTGTTATAAAGGACACATAGATCGAGAGTATGAATATCAACGGGTGGGCAGTAAAATTCTTTGCTTGTGTGGTAAGGAAATTGGTATCGATAAGGGTGCTCATATCAAAATGATTAAAAAGGGATTTATCTATACGGGTAGTAAGCAGAAATAGAATATTTGGAGAATTGCTATGCTTACATTTGACAATCTTGTAGAAGAATTTCGGGCTATTGGCGTTGAGCCTGGGGATGCCTTGTTGGTCCACAGCTCTTACAAGTCTTTTGGCGGTGTTGATGGCGGTCCGCAGACGGTTATTGATGCCTTGTTAGATGTCCTCGGTGAGGGTGGAACGCTAATCATGCCCGCCTTTAATTTTGATTTTTGCAAAGGTGAGCCTTGGAATGTAAATGGAACGCCCTCGCATATGGGGATCATCACCGAGCTTGTTCGCAAAGACCCTCGCAGTCTGCGCGTTTTCCATCCCATATACTCCTTTTCGATTCTTGGTAAGCATGCCGAATTCATGACCAAAGACCGATACAAGAGCAGCTATGAGAAAGATTCCGTTTTTGGCAAGCTGTGTGAATTGGATGGCAAGATCATGGTTATCGGCTTGAGTTATAACGACAGCATGACCTTTTTCCACCATGTTGAAGAGCTGGAAGGTGTTGATTACCGTTACTTGAAAACCTTTACAGGCATGGTCACTGATGAAAATGGAAAAACCTATGAAGACTCTTTTCAGATGTTGGTGCGCGATATAGAACAGGGTGTAGAAACCATGGTAGATCCGATGGGCAATTTGGCTGAAGAACGGGGCGTCATCAAAGGCCGAAAAATCGGTCAAGCGGATGTCAAGCTGATGAAGGCAAACGATATTTATGAATTCGCTGCCCGAGAAATGAGAATTAATCCTCGCTTGTTGTATGAAATCAAGGATCAATAAGATAGCATTATATGCAACTAAAGCCGCTCCTTGAAAAAATCTATCCCCTTCATCGAACTTTAGCTTCGCAAGGCTTGGATGAAGCCCTAGATATTGTTGGTTCCGCCTTGCCTCCCTCGGCTAATTTCTCAATTGAAACTTACAACCCGGGTGATGCGATTTGGACATGGCATGTGCCTGAACGGTATGTGGTGCATGAAGCCTATCTCGAAACAGGTACAGGCGAGCGGGTAATCGATTTTGCCGATAACCCGCTTCACATTGTTTCATATTCGATACCTATTGATCAAACTTTGTCGTGGGATGAGTTAGAACCACACCTCTTCTATAACAAAGATCGACCGTGGGCCATCCCCTGGCATTTCAAGTTTTATCAACGAGATTGGGGCTTTTGCCTGGCGAAGGATGATTTTGATGACCTGCCGCGTGATGCGCGCTATCGAGCGGTGATTCGCTCGGAATTTCTCTCAGATCCCATTGAAGGTGGTTTTCGTGTGGGGGTAGGATTGCAGCACCCTGAGGATGGTATTGTTTCCGAGGCAGGAGAAATCTTGATTTCATCTCATATCTGCCATCCCATGCAAGCAAACGATGACGCCGCTGGCGTGGTCACAGCAGTTGAAGTTGCCCAGCGTCTTGCTGAGGATCCATTGCCCGCAGGCTCCATGAGTGTACGCTTTTGGTTTGGGCCTGAAACTATTGGAACGATTGCCTACCTGGCGCATAACGAGGCGCTGATTCCTAAGATGACGGCAGGCATTTTTATAGAGATGACGGGCAACCAAAACACGATTGCCTGGCACCACACTCGTCAGCATAACCATCTCCTGGATCGAATAACAAATTACGTTTTGCGGGATAAAGATCATAAGGAACGTAGCTTTGCTGAATTTCCTCCCAATGATGAACGTGTTATCAACGGACCCGGCGTCAATGTGCCGTGTATTTCTATAAATCGATGGCCCTATGATGAGTACCACACCACCGACGACAACCCAGATATCATCCACGAAGATATGCTTCAGGATGCCGCAGATGTCGTTGAAGAGATCGTGCGCATCTTTGGGACGAATTACATTCCAAAAAGAAAATTTCGCGGCCCATTATTCTTGTCGGGATACGGTCTTTGGGTCGATTGGCGAGATAACTTCATCCTTAACCGGTCATTTGAAAAAATCATGATGAGCTTCGAAGGCCAGCACAGCATTTTTGATATTGCTGAAGATGTGGGTTTAGATTATTGGGTCGTTCGTGAATATGTAGAGAAATTCCGTGAGAAGGGTTTCGTAGAAGCTATACCCATTCCAAGCGAGGCCCAAACAGAATGAATATAGTCGCCATCATTCAGGCTCGAATGAGCGCGTCTCGTTTGCCCGGAAAAGTGTTGTTGGATATTGGCGGGAAACCGATGCTGCAAATGGTCGTCGAACGGACTCGACATGCCAAAACCATCAGCCAAGTTGTTGTTGCAACGACGACTGACCCGTCTGATGAACCGGTAGAAGAATTCTGCCGAGCAGAAAAAATTGCATTCACACGCGGCAGCGTAAATGATGTCCTTGATCGCTATTATCAGGTGGCCAAAGAATTCAACGCCGATATTGTCGTCCGCATCACAGCTGACTGCCCATTTATCGATCCTGAACTTCTGGATAAGACCGTGGGTGCCTTGTTTATTTCTCCCAATGAAGATATTAAATCTGTCCACGGTCCACTGACCACTGCCCACTGGGACTTTGTAGCAAATCGCTTACCGATACCATGGTGGCGATCCTATCCTATTGGACTAGATGCTGAAGTATTTACTTTCTTCGCACTTGAGCAGGCATGGCAGCAAGCCAAAGAATTGCACCAACGTGAACATGTCACCCCATATTTTTACGATGACGTTCCCGTTGAAGATCTAAAATTCTCAGCGGACAAAGTTCCATTTGCGAAATCTGAATCCCCAAAAGGATTTAAGGTGGGATTACTTCATCACCATGAAGAGTTGGGTCATCATCGCTGGACTGTAGATACGCCCGAAGACTTGGCATTGGTTCGGGAAATTGCATCACGCCTCCCCAAGGATCAATTTACCTGGCTGGATATTATTGATTTGTTGGAAAGAGAACCAGAACTTACGCAAATCAATGCAGATATCCAACACAAAACCCACTTAGATGTAGATAATCGCCAACGTTGAAACATGTCTTTCCTAACAATATTTACGGCCCCAAAACCATTCACAGATCCTCACATCAACCTAATTCAGCGCAATGCCATCCAATCTTGGCAGCATTTGGGAGAGGATGTCGAAGTTATATTAATTGGCCAGGAAGATGGGATGGCTGATGTCGCCGACGAATTTGGCATCCGACATTTACCTAATGTGGTGTGCAACCAGTGGGGGACGCCCTTAGTTAGCTCAATATTTGATTTGGCTCGAAATGCCAGTAATTCTCCAGTATTGGCATATATCAATGCCGATGTGCTCTTAATGCCAGATTTTGTAACCGTTGCTCGAAAGGTTTTTGAATATACTGAGAAATTCTTAGTAGTTGGCCGTCGTTGGGATTTGGATGTTGTTGATCCGTTGTCGTTTGATGATAATTGGGTATCTGCGCTTCGTCAAAATGTAGAGGTAGAGGGCAGCCTGCATGCCCCTGGAGGTAGTGACTACTTCATCTTTTCCCGTACATCCTTTACTGAAATTCCCGATTTTGCCATCGGACGGGCAGGTTGGGATAATTGGATGATCTACCAGGGGTTGCAGCAAAAATGGCCCGTCGTTGATGCCACCGAATCATTGATGGTCATTCACCAGAACCATGATTACGCTCATTTGCCTGGCGGTCAAATGCACTATAACCTTGAAGAAACGAAAATCAATGCTGAGTTAGGGGGTGGAATGCGCAATATGTATATCTTGTTAGATGCCTCTCATGAGTTTGTGAATGGCCAAATTCAAAGAACGAAGCTAGATTTTTCGCGTTTCATACGTCGACTTGAACATTGGGTTTACCCGCCTCAACAGCAAGGCATACGTTGGTTGGCTACGCTCCGGTTACGTGCTTTGTATAGAAAGAAATGGTGAAGCTCATTCCTGAATTCTTAATTATTTGGGTTTGCACCAATATTCGTGAGTCCAATCAATAAACTCGGTTTCTGGTGAAAAATTAGCGTCAGTTACTAGAGAGTAGATACCGAGTTTTTGACCACTTTTGACCTTTTTCAGTAGAGTCATGCGTGAATAATTTTATTATGCAAGGAGATTGATCATTTGAAGAAAAGGTTTCTCGAAGACCAAACATTGTTTAGACAGGTTGTAATTACGATTTTTGTAATAGTTTTAATATCTTTAGGGATACAGGATTTTTATCTAGATATTCAAAGTTCCGAACGGCTGATTGATAACCTCTCCGTTTCTTGGTCGATTCCACTGGCTGGATTGATCCTGCTTGGGGTTCTTGGATTCTTATGGGCTATGCTGAATATATGGGTTCCAGGAAAAGTTGCCAAGATTAATCTGGTAGCTATTCATGTTCGCAAAAAACTAGGCTTGTCGCGTTGGTTAATAGTCGCTGTTTTGGCCATTTTCCCGGCAGTAATTCTTCTCTATTCTCCAGTTGGATTTAAACTTGTTGGCACAAATTTTAGATTGGCATTTTTTTTAGTTAACGTAATCGTAATGACGTTTTTTGCTACTTGGGACAGCGAAAAGTTATTCCGATGGAGTTCCTTCGTCATAAGTATTATCTCCGTAGGTAGTGTTTTTGTATTTGCTAAGGAATTTTTATCTGTTATCGACTACCCTTTGTCCCTAACATGGTCAGAGGGAAATCGTATCTGGGACTATTCGATGTTGTATGGGCGGCGATTGTACGATTATCCAATTGATAAACGGATAGAAGCTTTTATTGATCCCGTGCGCCAATCTCTCTGGGGATTGCCTTTCTTATTTTCTGAAGTAACGATTACACAAGTGAGATTTTGGTCTGCGCTGGTGATAACAATCCCCAACATATTGTTTGGTTGGATGGTTCTACGCCCTCTCGCAGGTTACAAAAAGCAGTGGTTTTGGATTGGAATATGGGTATTTTTATTCCTTTACCAGGGTCCTATATATTCTCCACTTGTATTGAGCGCCATTCTTATTGCGAGTGTACCCCGCAAGCCGATCTGGATAGCTATTCCCCTAATTTACCTGGCTGGTTATTATGCTCAACTGAGCCGCATAACCTGGATGGTTGCTCCAGCGGCCTGGGCTGCAATGGTTGCTCTACTCGATATCCCAAAATCTGACGATAAAAAATTGTCATTGCGTGAATGGCTCAAGACATTGCTTTTTGGTATGACAGGTTTTTTAGGAGGATTTGGAATAGAACGTGGTTGGCGAAAATTGTCTCGATATTTTGAACGGATTTCTGAAGTCCAATCCAATAATGGTGTTTCTGAACTATCGGGTATAAGCGAGATTTCTCCTGAAGTTTCTGATGCTTTAAACCAAACTAACAATATCCTGACGGATCAGCCACTTCTCTGGGAACGATTGTGGCCTAATCCAACCTATGGGATTGGAATCGTTTTTGGTTTGTTGTTGGCAACCGTTCCAATAATTCTTTTATTGATATATTTGATAAAAAACAGGACTTGGAAACTAAATTTGTGGCAACAATTGGGGGCAGGTTTGATCCTGATAGTTTTCTTGGGAATTGGTATTGTTGTGAGTGTCAAAATTGGTGGTGGTGGAAACTTGCATAATCTAGATATGTTTCTAGTCAGCTTAGCATTCGCTGCGGCTCTGGCATGGAAAAATGGCGGAAAAGAATTTTTAGCCCGTTTAGAAGAAAAACCTATGGGTGTTAAAACTCTGGTTTTTGCTTTGGTTCTAATTCCTGCATTTACTCCAATGGTGGGTGCGACACCTCAGGAATTACCTCTCGATAAACATGTTCAGTATTCTTTAGGGCTTATAGAATTAGAAACAGAACATGCCATCTCTGAGGGTGGTGAAGTTTTGTTTATCGATCAACGTCAGCTGCTCACTTTTGGCAATATTCAAGCCCCCTTAGTGCCGGAATATGAAAAGAAATTGTTGATGGATAGAGCACTGGCAAATGATAGTGCCTATTTTGCCGAATTTTATGAGGATTTAGCCAATCACAGATTTTCATTGATTATTACAGATGTTCAGCGAATTCGTTATACCGATGGGGAAGAAGATTGGGCGGCTGAAAACGATGCATGGGTTAGGTGGGTAACTGAACCTATTTTTTGTTATTACGATGACAAGTATTCCCAAGATGATACAAATATATATGTATTTGTGCCGCGTGAAGATGTAGAGGAATGCTCGTTTTTGGATTAAGGATCAAACCGTATAGTGATTGTTCAAGAAAATTGCCCATTATGCAATAGTTCAAACCAGCGTAATTTCGATATGCGTCTTTTTCGCGATCATCAAGTTGTAAACCAACTTTGTGAGGATTGCGGTTTGGTATTCCAATCTCCGCGCATGACGCCAGATGAGCTCGATGATTTCTATGCTCGCGAGTATCGCCAGGTATACCAGGGTGAAGAAGGGCCTACGAATAAAGATCTTTTCGTGCAAAATGGGCGTGCAGATTCGCTGGTAGAGATGTTGTCAAATAATAAAGTCAATCCAACGAGCTACCTGGATATTGGTTGCTCAAGCGGTATTCTGCTGCAGCGCTTCCGAGAACACTTCGCATGTGACGTCATCGGAGTAGAGCCAGGGGATGCCTATCGAAATTATGCTCAAAAGCAAGGCCTCACAGTCTATGCGGATATTACTGATTCGCAAGAATCTGATTTTGACTTAATCAGTATGGCGCATGTTTTGGAGCATCTGCCTGACCCCGTAGCTTACCTTGCAGATTTGAGAAAGGATTACCTGACTCCCTCGGGGTGGCTACTGATCGAGGTGCCGAATCTCTACTCCCATGACAGTTTCGAGATTGCTCATATGACCAGTTTCAGCGAGCACTCGCTAAGGCAAGTTTTGAATAAAGCTGGTTTTCAGGTTGTTGCACTAAAAAAACATGGTCACCCTCGATCGAAGATTTTGCCACTTTATTTGACAGCCCTGGCACAGCCTCAGGATGAAGGGGCAAAAGAATATAAAGTTCGACCAGAGCACAATGTTGCCTTGAAACGACATTTAGGGATGCTCTGGCGGCGCATTTTGCAAAAACTATCTCCGCAAAATGCTTGGGTGCCAATCAAGTAATTTGTAAATACTATGCGTGTTGGTCAGAATCCCGCAAAATTCCTGCAGCAAGTATCGAAACCGAAACGAGTAACGGTGGCGATTGTTACCTATATCCCCTTTATAAGCGGGTATTACGCGCAGAGTTTGGATGTGCTCAAGCTCAGCCTACGTAGTCTGAGAGAAAACACGCCTGAACCCTACGATCTTCTGGTTTTCGATAATGGCAGTGGAGAAGAAACGCAGACATATCTTCAAGAGGAATATAGAAAGGGCAATATCCAATTTCTGACCCTATCTGAGCGCAACGTAGGAAAGGGTGGTGCCTGGAATTATGTATTTGGTGCTGCACCTGGTGAGATCGTTGCCTATGCTGACAGCGATATCCTTTTTCGTGAAGGCTGGCTTTCACGATCACTGGAGATCATCGAAGGTTTCCCCAATGTCGGCATGGTGACGGGGCGTCCCTTACGCAGCAAAGAGAAATATTTTTCTGAAACTTTGCAATGGGTCGAGCAAGATGATGTGGCCGAAGTTGAGAAGGGTCAATTCCTTTCATGGGATGTGTTTAGCGAACATTCTTTAAGTTGCGGCGTTTCAGTGGAACAGACTGAAGAGTGGTTTCAAACCAGTTACGACTATCGAATAACCTACAATGAACTGACCGCGTTTGCAGGGGCTGCTCATTTCCAATTTGTAGCCCCCAAAAAGGTACTTGAATCCTTGCTCCCCTTTGATATGGATAAACCTATGGGGCAGGTGAGAACTCTCGATGAAAAGCTGAACGATAAAGGATATCTGCGCTTGATGATCAGTGACCCATTGGTTGTACACATGGGCAATGTAGTTCCAAAACAAGAATATATCCCATCCCATGGTGATATCAATCGAAAATCTCGCAGCTCTTTGTGGAGTTGGCCGCCAATAAAAAAAATGCTGCTGTATTTTTACAATAAGGTTTTTCAAATTTACTACGGTTCGCAATAGATCGTAGATTATCGCAACTGACTTGGATCAAATCATGCGTATCGGTTCAAACCCTGTAAAGAAAAAATCTCCAGCTTATTCTGCCCAGCGGATCGGAGTGGCTTCGATTACCTTTGCTCCTTTTCTGGATGGATACTTCAAGGAAAGTATCGACATCATTGACGTGCATCTCAAAAGTCTGCGACGAACCGTCGACGAAGATATTGATGTGCTGGTATTCGACAACGGCAGTTGTGATGAGCTGAGAGAATATCTGTCCGAGAGGCATCGTTCTGGGATGATAGATTGGCTGTTTCTCTCGAAGCAGAATCTGGGCAAAACAGGCGCATTGAACTGGATTTTTTCCGCGATGCCAAATGAGTATATTGTGTTCACGGATAGCGATGTTTTGTTTAGACCACGCTGGATGGAGCGCAGTTTAGAAATCTTTGACGCGTTTGATCAAGTTGGTATTGTCAGCGCGCAACCGGCATTTTTCGATGGGATCCCCGGTGTGGATGAAGCTGCCTTGCAACTATCGGAAATGGAATCTATACAAATGTCAGAGGAGAAGCCTGATCCTGAAGTTTTGGCTGAATATTGTGATGGAATTGGGGCTTCTGATGATGTTTTCCAGCGCTTGTCACAAAATCCCCTGAAAGTTGCTACAAATAGGGTTTCAGGTCTACGTGCTGTAGTGGGCACAACGCATATGCAGTTCATGCTCCGTAGAGAATTGGCTCGCAAGTTAGTGCCCCTTCCAGCAACGATGGCATTGGATCCAGCCGATGACTTCGATATCAATCGCCGTATGGAAGCATTAGGGTATTTGCAGCTTTCGCTTCCTGACCCGCTTGTCTATCATCTTGGTAATTCGTTGCAGGGGCAAAGTAAGAGCGAAATTGGTGAAATGTATCTCAATGTAGGAACTCCGGCCAAAAGTGTAGGATCGACCGAAACTCATCTGCACCGGAAGAGTATTATGAAATCCTTACTGGTACGAGTTGCCTCTCGTAGCGCTTCATTCAAACAGATTATCCGCAGATTGTACTCATTGTTATTTGATATTCTCTATAGCGAACAGAGTTGACTTTGGAATCATGTTATTGAGATTATTATCACCATTTTCTACTTCTTCTTCTCAACCCAGGAGAAAGGAAGTGGTTTTCTATTTCTTTTCGCTGATAACGATCACAATGGCTTGGTGGTTGTTGGGAATTTCCAGCTACTTTGGAAATCAACTTGGTGTTTTTTCAACACGCGCATTTCTCAAAAGTGCCATTCTTATCCCAGGGATATTTATTGTTTTAGTTTTGATTGCAAAATATGTGGTTTTCCCCTGGTTGCAGGAAACATCAAAAAACGAGAGACGCGTATTGCTCATCACAAGTGCGGTACTTGCTCTTTTGACACTCTATTTATTTCCATTGGCGCAGCCTGCTTATTCTCAGCAGCATAGTTTGCAGATCATCTCAACGGGTACAAAAAATTCCCAAGCGGTGGGTTCAATAATCGAGATACGTAAACTGAGTTACCTCGATGGAAGCCCTGTACCTTTGGATGAATTGAAATTATCAGGGGATTGGCAAGTTGTTGGCGATACGTTGATCTCAACCGGGAAGAAAACTACATCAGTTGCTGAAATAGTGGGGAAGCTACCGGGCGGCATTGTAATACATTTCCGTTACAACGAAAACGCTGGCGAAGTTATAGTTGTCTGGGATGGTGATCGATCAGATATCGATCTTTATGCTCCTCAAAGTATCTCAACGGATCATGTTTTCAGGGGAGAGACTAAAAACATACCGCAGATTTTATTGAAATTTGTAGTTCAGGCGTTTTTCTTTATAGGGTTATTTTCGATAGTTTTACTGATTGGATTTGTAGTTGATGTGCGTTGGCCGAATTCTTCCATAATTCGAGTGGTATTGGTCTTAGCATATATCGCAATATTGGCCTTATTTGTTGAAGCCAAATTTTCCTATCTGGAATTCAGCACATCTAGAATATTCTTTGATACGGAATGGTATGTTGAAACTGCGAACGAACCCATCGATTCCCTTGAATTTTGGGCAGGGACGCGCCCCTTTACATATCCATTAGTTCTGAAATATTTTGGAATCACGCTAGATAATTTCACAGATATTGACCAATATCCCGACCTGGTTCACTTCCAATATTGGTTTTCGATCTTTGCTTGGACTGCTCTTGCAATAGCGTTATCATTTCAAGTACGCAAGTTATGGATCAGGCCTTTTGTTTTATTATTTGTTCTATATTTCAGTTTAAATTTTGAAATATCGATTTGGGATGGTCTGATACTTACTGAGTCAACGTCTTTTTCTTTATTTGCCCTTCTCGTCGCTACGTGGTTATTATGGAATTCGTCTTCCCAAAAATTGTCGGGACATCTGATTCAGATAGTGTACTTATTTTTCAGCATTCTTTTCACGGTCTTATATGTTTTTTCTCGTGAGAGCAATCAATATTTTGTACTTATGGGGTCATTGGTCTTTTTGATTATTAGTTTATTCGGAAAGCTGTCACGCCAGAACAGATACTATTACATCGTATATTTCTTATTATTTGTTGGGATTATTTTTGGGAAGAACGTTGCTTTTGGAAGAAGCGATCTCTGGCAGGTGCACATTTTTGATCATCTTGCCCACCGGATCATTCCTGATGAACAGATGCGTGAATATTTTGTTTCTAAAGGATTGCCTCTTAGCGAAGATCTAACTGTCATCACCGAAATGCCAGGATATGAATACATACCATATTTGCTTGATGATCCTGAAATGACTGAATTTCGTGAGTGGGTTCAGAACCATGGATTGCCAACGTATTTTGGGTATTTAATCTCCCATCCAGTCCAATCAATGATTGAGCCCTTTCGCCATCTCCCAACGCTATTTAGTGGGGATAATCTTGAATATCATCAACCCCTTTATGCGGTTCCAACAGTGCCGCTATGGTTGAAAACGCTGACTCAGCGATTTTATCCACGCAATTTAGTAGTACTTTTCGTTTTTGTCGGCCTAAGTGCCTTTGGAGTGCTTAGGTATCTCTTGGATAAAAACCTAATGCAGTCTTCGTGGATTGTTGTCGCTGTGTTGCTTGTCAGCCTCTACCCAATGATGTTCATTGTCTGGCACGGTAACCCAATCGAGATTGAGCGTCATGCAATTCCTATTGGGATACAACTCAGGCTTATGGGCTGGATGACGATTATTCTTTTTCTTGACCAGTTAGCCTGTGGAGAGCTTTACCCCTGGCAACTTGGCCACAAATCCCATCATGTATTGGAGAGTTAATCTGTGCGTGTAGGTCAAAACCCGGCAAAATTCATTCAAGAAATTCCTCAGCCTGCAAGGGTGACCGTTGCTACAGTAGTTTATATCCCCCTGTTGAGCGGTTATTTTGAGCAGAGTTTAGCTGTTCTAAAAATCTGCCTAAATAGTATTTGGGATAATACGGAAGAACCCTATGATTTGATGGTGTTCGACAATGCCAGTTGCCCTGAAGTGCGACAATATCTTCTCGAAATGCAGGAACAAGGCAAAATTCAATATTTACTGCTCTCAGAAGAGAATGTCGGAAAAGCTGGAGCCTGGAATGTCATCTTTGGCGCTGCACCAGGCGAGGTGATCGCATACGCCGATAGTGATGTGTACTATTATCCAGGTTGGCTTACGGCACAACTGGATGTTCTCGATAAGTTCCCCAATATCGGCATGGTTACGGGGATTCCCATGTGGAGTTCGGAAGAATTTTCAACCAGTACCGTTCAATGGGCTCAAGAAAACAAAGATGTTGAAATTGAACGCGGAAATTTCATCACGTGGGAAGAACACTGGCGGCACGCACGCAGTTTGGGTGGGGATGAGCAGAAAGTGCGTAATTTCTTTGCCGATGTCCAAGATATCCGCTTGACATATCGAGGTGAGCACTACTATGTTGGAGCTGGGCACTTCCAGTTTGTGGGATTTAAGAAAGCTTTTCAGAGCGTTCTGCCGATTCCGAATAAACGTCCGATGGGACAAGTTCGCCTCTTAGATGTGGCAATTAATGAGAAAGGCTATTTGCGCTTGTCTACCCCTGAATGGTGGGTGCAGCATTTAGGTAATCAACTCTCTGAGAGCGAATTCGATGCTGGGGAACCTCTGACCAGCCTAAAAGGGAGAGAGCGCAACCGCCCCTGGATTTTGAAATGGCAGCTTGCCGAGGATTTCCTCTATTGGATTTATCATCGTCTCTTCGAATTCCTGCATAGATAACGACAAAATGAAAAAACTACTTGATATATTGGCATGCGATAGTTGTGGTGAGAGTTTCCAGCTGAACGACAAAAATACGCTTCAGTGTACTGCGTGTGGGAAACGAATCTCAATGCACGATAACATTCCAATGTTTACAGCTATTCCCGAAGGAATTCAGCCCTCGGATAAAGAAATTCGAGGTCCCGATATTGGGACGCCATGGAGACAAGCTAACTGGCAATTTCTAACTGAATGGTTGAGAAACCAAAATCCCGACTTATTAATTCTTGATGTAGGCGCGGGAAGGGGAGATTTTACTGAAGCCCTTGACGGAAAAAACTCTATTGCTTTGGATGTTTATCCTTACCCAGAGATAGATATTGTATGTGACCTGACAAAAAACAACCCCTTTCGACCCAAGAGTATCGATGCTGCTCTCGTGCTCAATGTGTTGGAACATGTTTATGATTCGCATGCCTTGTTCAAATCAGTCGCGAAAATTCTCAAGCCAGGCGGAAAACTGGTGTTGGCTATTCCGTTCATGGTCAAGATGCATCAAATTCCATTAGATTATGTCCGCTATACGCATTTTGCCCTGGAGCAATTAGGAAAGGACAACGGGTTGGAGATTGAAACATTGGAAGGCTTTTACGATCCCATGTTCTTCCTTGGGGAGGGGATCCGGAATATCCAGTGGCCGATTTTGCGCAGGATGCGCGGTTGGCGTCAGTATGTTGGGCGTGTTTTGTTGGCCGTTGTTCGATTCCTGGCTTATTTGATGCAGCCTGTAATTGGACCGGGTCACATCAATTCCCCCCATGAAGCTTTTAGTTTAGCGCCAACGGGCTATCAGGTTATTTACACGAAGAAATAGTTTATGTTTTCAAAGACGTCATCAAACCGAATATTTATCTGTGCTGACCATGGCTTAGCGGCGATTTATTTTCTTCAGAGTGATGTTGTTACAACACTCATCGAGTCTGGTGTTGAAGTTGTTCTCCTGACTGATGATGCGCTCCTGCATCAAATTCGGCAGCGTTTTGGTCGCCCTGGCTTGGTTGTTGAAAGTATGCGCCTGGACAGAGCCAGAGATTATGAAGGCACAGAAAGACCATCGTTACAGTGGTGGCTGCATTTCTTGCGGCGTGCCGGAGCTTCTAGCCGCATCAATCTCGAAGCGGTGGATGGCTTTATTGGTCAGGTCGAAGATGATGCTCATCCTAAGCGCAAGGCATTATTCCCTTTAATGAGATTGGTGATCAGAATCTTGCGAAACAGTAAGCTGGCGCGTCAGTGGGTGGTTCGATATCAGAGTCGTTTCAATCCTAATCTTTACGCCGATTTGTTTGAGCAATATTCGCCGGGCTTAGTAGTCGCCAGCACGCCGGGATGGCGCTACGACCGTTACTTGCTTCGCGAAGCGGCTGCTCGAGGGGTGACTACTGCGGCCGTGATTGTGGGGTGGGATAATTCTAGCAGCTATAGTTTGCCCGGAGCCTCGGTAGACTGGATATCATGTTGGTCGGAACTTCAAAAAGAGGAACTTGTTCTTGGAGCGGACTGGCCTCCTGAACGCGTGAATATTGGGGGGATTCCATCTTATGATGGCTATGTGCGCGGCGAATGGCTGATGCCCCGTGATGAATATTTTCGTTTGCATAACCTTGACCCGAATCGAAAACTGATCTCCTATGCTAGCAGCTTTATCACCTTTTCACCAAATATCCAAAATGTAGAGGCATTGGCAAGAATGGTTTCCAGTGATCAGTATTCGAAACCTTCTCAATTGTTGATCCGCTTACACCCCACACATTTCATGGAAACACCTCGTTTCTCCGCCGAGAGAGAACAAATTCGAGAGCTTGCTGCGGAATTACCGCATGTACATGTTGTAGAGCCAGTGCCGTTAGGTCAGGGCGGGATGAGCTATTACTCGGGTGAGGATATGCCTGAGAAATCATCTATGATGGCTCATTCGGATGTCATGGTGACGGTCTATTCCACAATGGTCGTGGAAGCCTCTACCCACGGAACTCCGGTTGTCAGTTTGTGTATCGACTCACCGGAGGGCTGGCCGGGTAAATTTACCTTGCCCTTGACTAAAATCGGCGGATGGCCTACGCACTTACGCTTTAGAGAATCTGGAGCCGGACGGGAAGCGCAAAACGAAGCTGAGTTGAAGGAAGCTATTAACCGTTACTTGGATGATCCCCAGGCAGATCATCAGGCCAGAACTGATTTCCTGGCGCGAGAATGCACTTTCACCGAAGGTACGGCGGGTAAGGTGACTGCTGATTTCCTGCTTTCTCTACTGGAAGACGATGGTGATACATTTGGTCGAGAAGGAGAATCAAGATGAAGTTCCTTATCGCTGGATTTGGGTCCATTGGGCGAAGGCATTTCAGAAACTTGCTCGCTTTAGGTGAACGCGATTTTCTTTTCTTGCGCAGTAAGCAAAGCACATTGTCCGATGATGAGATCAGCGATTATCCTATCGAGACGGATATCCAAGCAGCGTTAGGGCACAAACCGGATGCGGTAATCGTCTCAAACCCTACCTCTTTGCACCTGGATGTGGCCATTCCGGCGGCAGAGGCAGGCTGTGATTTGTTACTGGAAAAACCGATCTCGCATTCCATGGATCGGATTGATGAACTGCAAACTGCCGTCCAACAAGGGGGCGGACAGGTTTTAGTAGGATTTCAGTTTCGTTATCACCCACTCTTGCGTCAGGCAGCTGAATTACTGAATGACGGTGTTATTGGCCGGCCGCTGTCTGTGCTTGTGAATTGGGGGGAGTATTTACCGAGTTGG
The DNA here is from genome assembly GCA_964419495.1 of uncultured Anaerolineales bacterium. Classification (GTDB taxonomy): domain Bacteria; phylum Chloroflexota; class Anaerolineae; order Anaerolineales; family UBA11858; genus NIOZ-UU35. The sequence goes on along the minus strand of CAYQQX010000001.1, from coordinate 89,887 downwards.
CACCCCTGGGAAGATTATCGAAAAGGGTTCAGCGCCCGAACGGATTTAGGGGGTGGCGTCATCCTGACATTAACTACCCATCCTTTAGATTATTTGCGCTGGCTGATGGGCGAGGTGGAAGCCTTGTGGGCTTTCTCAACTCCCGTAAAGGAACTAGAGATCGATGTCGAAGCCGTGGCTGAAATTGGATTGCGCTTTGCCAGTGGCGTATTGGGGTCCATACATTTGAGCTATATGCAACGTCCTTATACGCACCAGATAGAAATCACTGGCACCCAGGGAACGCTGCGTGTGGATATCAAAGAGAATACGCTGGAAGTGTTTAGCGTTTCAGCGGGTGATTGGGAAGTGTATTCCGCTCCAGAGGGATTCGAGCGCAATTCCATGTTTTTGGACCAAATGGCGCACTTGTTGGCTGTAACACGCAAAGAAGAGCAGCCCATCTGCGCCCTGGATGATGGTATCTGGGCGCAAAAGCTGGCCATGGCTGCACACGAATCCGTTCGTTCGGGAAGAGTGATTACTTTGGGGGCACCGACCAGCTAAGGGGGCGTATCGACGCGCTCCCACAAGATATGTGGCGAATCGCTCCGGGCAGAGAATAGCATCCCATTGATCTCTACAACAGTGTAATACTTGTCGATATAGTCGTAAGCAATTTCCTTATCACCCCAAAGTTGCACGATCATATCGGGTTTGAGCTGGCCGATAGAATAGTCATAATCCCACTTCATATGACCAGGGCGGATTTCCTCTAAGGAAGATGACGTGCGGCTGGGCAAATGAGCGATATAGGCATCGTTTTTGCCTAGCAGGTCGATGGCTGGTCGTTCAGAGAAATAGGGAATCGATCCAGCAGTAACAACGGCAATGCGTGCTTGAGGAGTGGTACTTTTTTTGACAGCCAGGCCAATGCGGGTGATTTCCTTGTTACCCTCAACGAAGAGCGGCTGCTCAAGCAATAGCCAGCGCTTTAGATAATCGGTGCTGCGCTGGATGAAGTTGAAATTTGTCAATGCGGCTAGAGAGAATGTGATCAACGCCAGATTGGCAAGAATTGATTTTGAGAACCAGGATTTCTGGTTGAATGTCTTAATGATTTGATCTAAGGCTAAGACGAAGAGCGTGAAAAATGCCGGTATGGCAATGGAAATATAGCGGTTGGCGCCGCCCTTGTGTTCCCAGGCATCCCCCCCTACATATACGCTGTAGGCAATCTGTCCCAAGAATAGCAGACCGAGCAAAATTGCTTTGCGATCTTGTCGAAATAGGAGATAGCTAAAAGGGATCACAAATAATACCCAATTCATATCCCAAACGAACCTGAATAGCATTTTCAGGCCGTGTTTGATCTGTACAAGCAGAGGGAGTCCACCGACTTTTAGGTAGAAGGTATTAGGTAGGGGGTCTCCATAATATAAAAAGCGGAATAGTGTCTGACCAGAGAGACATACAAACAACAGGCCGAGGCCCCAGGCCAGATGTTGCCATCGGTAGCGGCCTATGAAAATAAAGGCAAATCCAAGCATCACAAGAAAAAGAACAACCATATCTACTCGGACAAATGTGCCTAATGCAATCAGTAGATAAGGCCAGGGGGAAAAGGATTCGTTTTGATAGTCCACCAGCATTTTCCACACCGCCGCGCTAAGCAGCAGAGTCAAAATACTGACTTCCATGCCCATCAGACCCCAGTTGTTGAGAGGGGTATAGAATGCGGTTAGCAGCATGGCCACCAAGGGGATGATCAGTTTGCTTGAAAAGGTTTCAGTAATTTTCTTGACAAATAATAAGTTGATCCCCAGAAAAACTGCGCCGCTGATCTGAATGGCCAGGCTAATTTTGGATGCGGGGATAGGGAATAGGTGAAAGAAGGCCATGAAGATAGTCCACAAGGGGTTTGTATAGCCTTCGACTGGGGTTTCACCAGGATTCCAAACCAGTCCGTGACCATCAGCAAGATTTCTGGCGTATCGCATTGAGATCATCGCATCATCGAATAGTACAAAATAGCGAGTACCTTCGATGATGAAGCTGGATTTATAAATAAAAATGCCGGCGTAGAGGGCGTAAAGTGTCAGAATTGTAATGAGTGGCCAGTTCTTTTTGATTATTTTCATGGTGTCGGATTCGTTCGGGATTTACGCATTTCGGTGAAGGATTCTCTGGAAATAGGGGTGTGGGGATGCTTCGCTCCCCCACACCCCTATTTCCGGGACTTTCTATATGCGGTTGAGCAAGTTCTAATTTTTGAAATTTGATTGCGCGAAAGTATAGTATACAATCTGGATTATTGTAAGAGACTTATTGATTCGAAGAATATACTTGAAAATCTTACGCTTTTTTCTCAAAGCATGATATGATTTTGGGCCGCCGGCTAATGTGGTCGGCGTTTTCGTTGTAACAATTTGAAACTATATTTAGGAAGATGTTGATGAGTAAACAAAAAATAAATCAAAAAGTATTGATATCCCCATATGGGGGAGAGTTGATTAATCTAATTGTATCGGGCTCTGAACGCGAAGCAATTGTTGAGCAAGCCAATCACTTTCCAGATATCCAATTATCAGATCGAGCATTGCATGATCTGGAATTGCTCTCGGTGGGTGGTTATTCTCCTCTCGATCGTTTCATGGGAAAAGATGATTACCAACGCGTTCTTACGGAGATGCGCTTGGCGGATGGCACTTTGTTCCCTATCCCGATAACGTTGACCATCAAAAAAGAGGATTTACCCACTCGTTCGGAATGGATTGCCCTGAGAGATTCACGTAATTACTTGATCGCAGTGATGCGCATCGATGAAGTTTTTACCTGGGATCCGCTACGGGAAGCACGCCTGGTGCTCGGGACCACAGATCACCGCCACCCCTTGGTTTCAGAAATGGAGCGCTGGGGCGACTTGTGTATTTCAGGTGAACTGAGAGTCGTAAATCCACCTAAATATTATGATTTTCAGGATATTCGCAGCACACCTGCCGAGACACGCGCATTGCTTTCTGAAATGGGCAATCAAAATGTGGTTGCCTTCCAAACTCGTAATCCTATGCATCGTGTGCATGAAGAACTAACCAAGCTGGCTGCTAATGAAGTTGGGGGCAGTTTGTTGATCCATCCTGTGGTGGGCATGACAAAGCCTGGAGATGTTGATCATTTCACACGCGTGCGAGTATATAAAGCCCTGACTGAGAACTACTATGATGAGAAGAGTACAGTTCTCAGCTTGCTGCCTTTAGCCATGCGCATGGCTGGTCCCAAAGAAGCACTTTGGCACGCCATCATCCGACGGAATTTTGGCGCAAACCACTTCATTGTTGGTCGAGATCACGCTGGTCCTGGTAATGATAGCGCCGGTAAACCATTCTATGGTCCCTATGAAGCTCAGGAAATGGTCAGGCAGTACGAAGAGGAAGTCAGCGTAAAAATGGTGCCTTTCCAATGGATGGTCTACCTTCCCGATGAGGAAGAATATCGTCCAGCTGATCAGGTTCCCGAAGGCGCCAAGGTCAATACAATTTCTGGCACACAAGTTCGTGAAGATTACCTCTCCAAAGGCAAGCTGCTGCCGGAATGGTTTACCCGTAAAGAGACTGCTGAAATTCTCGCTGAAGTTCACCCCCCGAATTTCAAACGCGGTTTATGTCTCTGGTTCACTGGCCTTAGTGGATGCGGTAAATCAACGATTGCCAGCGCCTTGATCCCCATGCTGATGGAACACGGCCGCCAGGCAACAGTCCTAGATGGTGATGTTGTTCGCACGCACCTTTCGAAAGGTTTGGGTTTTAGCAAAGAGGATCGTGACACCAATATTCTGCGCATCGGCTTTGTGGCTGGCGAGATTGCACGTCACAATGGAACGGTGATTTGTGCAGCAATTAGCCCTTATTCAGCTACTCGTAACGAAGCCCGCAAAATGTCTGGTGAAGATCGTTTTGTTGAGATTTTTGTCAATACGCCGCTTGAGGTTTGTGAAGCTCGCGACATCAAAGGCCTTTATGCCAAAGCACGCCGCGGCGAGATCAAAGGTTTCACCGGTATCGATGACCCCTATGAAGCCCCAGTTAACCCCGAAATTGCTCTAAACACAGTTGATGCGACGCCGGAAGAGAATGCTCGTGATATCATCAAATACCTGAAAGAGCAAGGTTATATCCAGTAGGAATTTGAGAATGCCCGAATTACCAGAGCTTTTTGATCTATCAGGTCGTGTGGCCGTTGTTACAGGCGGAGCAGGGTTGTTGGGGGCAGAATTTTGTTGGACCCTGGCTCAAGCAGGAGCAGCCGTTGTCATTGCAGATATGAATGGGGAGGCCGCCATGGATTTGGCGGTTTCTCTATCCCAAAGCGGATTCAGTGCCCTGGGTGTGGAGACAGATGTGACCAATGCTGTTTCTGTTCAACGGGTGATTGACTCGTCTTTGGAGAGGTTCAATCGACTTGATATTCTGGTAAACAGTGCGGCTTTAGATCCCAAGTTCGATCCCCAATCAAAGAAATCACACTCTGGAGCTTTTGAAGACTACCCACTCGAATTGTGGCAGCAGGCTTTAGATGTAAATCTGACAGGTATGTTCCTTTGCAGTCAGACTGCAGTTAAGCCCATGCTTGAACAAGAGAGTGGCGTAATTATCAATGTCTCTTCGATATATGGAGTAACCGCGCCCGATCAACGGATGTACCAGCGTGATGGAGAGCCCCCTCAATTCAAACCTGTATACTACACAGTCACGAAAGCCGGGGTCTTAGGAATGACCAAATACCTTTCGGCTTATTATGCGGGCAAAGGCATTCGTGTCAATGCGCTTACCCCTGGGGGAGTATTTAATGATCACAGCGATGAGTTTGTTCAAGCTTATTCCGCTCGAGCTGTGATTGGGCGGATGGCCGAAAAAGACGAGATGAATGGGGCCGTTTTGTTTTTAGCATCGGATGCATCCAAGTATATGACCGGTGCCAATCTCATTGTAGATGGTGGTTGGACGACCTGGTGAGGCAGTTGCCAGTAATCAGTGGTCAGTGAATAGATTCCCCACTGACCGACTGGTTACTGATCACAGAATACTAATAACTGACAACTAATGACTGAAGTTCTCGCACTTATCCCCGCCCGGGGTGGCTCAAAATCCATTCCTCGTAAAAACGTAATTGATTTCGCTGGTTATCCCCTGATAGCCTACAGCATCGCGGCTGGTCTGACCGCTGAAACTGTCACGCGGGTGATTGTTTCGACCGATGATTATGAAATTGCCGAAATCTCACGTCGCTATGGGGCAGAAACCCCCTTTACCCGCCCCGAGGAACACGCCCAAGATCAGACCCCAGATTTGCCAGTTTTTCAGCACGCCTTAGAATGGTTGGAAGCAAATGAAGGCTATAAACCCGATATCGTTGTCCAACTGCGACCAACATCCCCATTTCGACGCGTATGGCATATCGATCAGGCTGTTCTTCGTTTGGTCGAGCATCCTGAAGCTGATGCTGTACGAACGGTTTGCATTCCTTTTCAGAACCCCTTCAAGATGTGGCGTATTGGGCAAGATGGTCTGATGCAACCGATCGGGTTGGATCTGGGTGTCCCCAACGAGCCCTATAACCAACCGCGCCAGGCACTGCCAGATATATATTGGCAAACTGGTTATGTGGATGCTGCCTGGGCAGACACTGTCATTGAGAAAAATTCCATGACAGGTGATTATATATTGCCCCTTATTATTGATCCCAGCGAGTGGGTAGATATCGATTCGCCTGATGATTGGAGACGTGCGGAAAGATTATTAGTCAATGGGGAGATTACACTAGACGATTTAGGATTTACGATTGAAGATTTTTAGATCGTAATGGAGAAAAATATGCCTGAAATTAAAATTGGTGACCAGCTTGTTGGTGATGGACATCCAGCCTATATTATTGCTGAAATTGGTGTCAACCATAATGGAATTTTGGAATACGCTTTCGAATTGATTGATGCTTCAGTTGATGCGGGAGTGGATGCGGTCAAATTCCAGAAACGCAATCTTGAAAAACTGTACCCACAAAAATATCTCGATAATGCTAATGTCGGTGAGAAGAACCTGAATTATTTGCTGCCCATTTTGCAGCAAGTCGAACTCTCTGACGCGGATTACCTCAAAATTGTTGATTATTGCCGTGAAAAAGGTGTGACCTTCATGTGTTCAGCCTTTGATGAGGATAGCGCCGATTTTGTCGAATCATTGGGAGTGCCTGCATTCAAAGTGGCTTCTGCCGATATGATCAATTTGCCCTTAATCGATTATCTAATTGGCAAAGGTAAACCGCTGATCGTTTCTACAGGCATGTCTCGCATGGAAGAAGTTGAAACAACAGTTGATTTTCTCAAGGAACGCGATGCAGAATTCGCACTTTTGCACTGTAACAGCGCCTATCCTGCGGCATTCGGGGATATCAATTTGCGTTTTATGGATCGCCTGCGTGACTTTGGTGTCCCGGTAGGATATTCTGGGCATGAACGGGGGATCTCGGTTTCAACAGTAGCTGCTGCATTGGGAGCTAGCATCATCGAGCGCCATATTACGCTTGACCGCACCATGGACGGGCCAGATCATGCCTCGAGCCTGGAACCACATGGATTCAAAAAAATGGTGCGCGATATTCGCCAGGTGACCCTCGCCATGGGTTCTCGCGATGAGAAATTCTTCACCATGGGTGAGATTCTCAACCGTGAAGTTCTGGCTAAGAGTTTGGTCGCAACACGGCACATTACGCCTGGGGAAGAGATCACGCGTGAAATGGTCACGGTAAAAGGTCCCGGACAAGGGCTCTCGCCGCAGCGGTATACAGACCTGATTGGCCGAGTATCTGTGCGAGACATTGAAGTTGACGAGCCATTTTTGCCGGTTGATATCGGCCGCAGGGTGACGCTCGATATGGAGCATACCCTGCCAATGGAGTGGGGCTTTGTCGTACGCTTCAATGATTTCAGAAAAATGCTAAAGTATGATCCACCTTTGTTGGAATTCCATTTTACCGATAAGGACCTGGATGAACCTTACCCTGGCGATGATCTAGATGTTCAATTAGTTGTTCATGCGCCTGAGTTTTGGAGCAACCATTTGGTGGATTTGTGTACCTTTGATGATGATCACCGTAAAGCTTCCGTGGATATCCTGCAACGAGCGATTGATGTTACTCGCGATATGGCCCCACATTTTGTCGGCACACCGAAGGTTGTCGTGCACCCGGGAGCTGCCAGCATCGACAGCCCCATTACCGATCGCAAAGGCCTCTATGACAATCTCAAACGGTCCGTTGAAGCCCTTGACTACGATGGCGTAGAGGTGTTAATCGAAAACTTACCCCCACATCCCTGGTATTTCGGCGGTCAGTGGCTGACCAATGCGTTTATGGATACTTATGAGATCAAGGAATTCCTCGATTCGATGGGCATGATGACTTGCTATGATACCTCTCACCATAAGCTATATTGCAATTGGGCTAAGGTCGATTTTTATGAGCAGGTCGAAGTTATCCTGCCCTATATCTCGCATTTGCACCTTTCTGATGCAGCTGGATTGGATGGAGAGGGGCTGCAGGTTGGTCAGGGGAATATTGATTGGGTCAGATTTTTCAAGATCGTCAAGGATTACCACGGAACGATGATTCCGGAAATCTGGCGCGGACATCAGCGCGGTGGTGAAGGATTTATCGTTGCTATTAACAGACTTTCGGACGCATATATCGAAGCAACAGCCAAAGATTAGTTATTTAAGAAACTGATGACAATCCATTGAAAATTTCACAACGCTTGCGAAATTTCTGGCTGCGTAATAGAACAGATCGGCTTTTAGCGCGCATTTCACGCCAGGTTGTTTCCAATTCCAAACCAAGCACCAATCAAAATCCAGTTGTATTTTTCAATTCTTCTTCGCGCTTAGGGGGAGTGAGTCTCAACGCGGCATTTACACAATTGACCTCTTGGGGACTACAGCTCGAGGGTGTGCCGATTGTTCACTTCACTTGCCGTGCAGGGATGAGTCGCTGCGTTTTGGGTACAGACCCTGATGATCATATGGCATCTCCACCGTGTGAGAGCTGTATTGCTCAATCTGAAAAGCTGCAGGGCTCAACTCCCACTGAGTGGTTTGAATATGCGCCTAACAACGCGCTTAACAAAGAGTTAGAATGTCTAACCCTTGAAGAACTAAGTAACTATCAATTTAACACTCCTAATTTCCAAACATCAATACCTCTAGGAGAGTTGACAATCCCCTCTCTTCGCTGGGCATTACGCCAGCATCATCTTGTTGATAATGAAGCCACTCGATACCAATTCCGCCAGTATATTCTTTCGGCTAATCGGGTTGTTGAAACATTTGATGCCTTTCTTCACCATGTTGAGCCAGCTGCGGTTATCCTTTTCAATGGCCTTCAGTTCCCTGAAGCCACTGCGCGTTGGGTAGCGCGCCAGCATGGCATTCGTACAATCACCCATGAAGTCAGCTTTCAGCCTTTTTCAGCGTTCTTTGCTGAGGGGGATGCCACAGCTTACCCCATTGATATTCCAGAAGATTTCGAATTATCCCCATCTCAAAATGCTCGTTTGGATGCATATCTAAGCCAACGCTTCAAGGGTGAGTTCACGATGGCTGGGATTCGCTTTTGGCCTGAGATGAGCGGTTTAGATGAAGAGTTCCTAAAAACTGTGGCACAGTTTGAGCAAATCGTGCCAGTTTTTACCAATGTGGTTTTCGATACCAGTCAGGTTCACGCCAATACCGTTTTCCCGCAAATGTTTGCCTGGTTGGATTTGGTGCTCGAGATCATCAAAGTCAATCCTGAGACGCTGTTCGTAATCCGCGCTCATCCCGACGAGAAACGCCCAGGTACTCGCAAGCAGAGCCGTGAAAGTGTCAGCGATTGGGTGAGTCAGAATGGTGTTGATCAGCTTCCCAACGTGCTCTTCATTGATTCGGGCGAATATATTAGTTCCTATGATCTAATCCGTCGGGCAAAGTTTGTCATGGTGTATAACTCGTCTATCGGATTGGAAGCAACATTATTAGATACACCGGTGTTGTGTGGGGGCAAGGCCCGCTTCACGCAGTATCCCATTGTGCATTTCCCCCAAACTCAACAGGAATATCGCAGGCGTGCTGAAGAATTTTTGGCTGCAGAAAAACTATATATTCCTGACGAATTCAAGGACAATGCCAGACGCTTCTTGTATTATCAATTGTTCCGAGTTTCTTTGCCTTTTGGTGAATTTCTCGAAGTTCATCCTACACCTGGATATGTTCAGATTAAGCCCATTTCTTGGGAAGATTTAACTGCTGAACGTTCTCCAACGATGAAGGTGCTTAGGGATGGGATTCTTCATGAGCGACCATTCCATATACCGGAGGTAGCGTGAGTTATCGAACTTGGCTCAAGCTGATTCGCTGGCAATACCGCCGCTTGAGAATGGTGATCAAATGTGGCTCTCTACGCGGGGTGCCAGTTCTCTTTGCTAATTCATTTCCCAAGAGCGGCACTCATCTTTTAACCCAAGTTTTACAAGGATTGACTCAGGTTGGCCCAGCGGTTGATAGTGGACTTCCTGCTGTGGTTACATTCGACGGCCCAACTGGTCAGCCTCGGCAAATGCATGCCATTATTCAGGATTTGAAGCGCTTTCGCCCCGGTGATATCGCTTATGGTCATTTGCACGCCCTACCCGAGGTCGTCTCTCTGCTAACCCAAGAGGGCGTTGCGCCTTTTTTCATCTTGCGCGATCCGCGCGATGTTTGTGTTTCTCATGTGCATTATGTAACTGAGATGGAACCGAACCATGTGCATCATCAGCATTATCGCTACGAATTGGACAATTTTGACGAACGTCTCAGGACCAGTATCCTTGGCAGACCGGAGCTTGAGATACCCTTTCCTGATATTCGCAGTCGCTTTGAACCTTATTTGGGTTGGCTTGAACGTCCCGAAGTTTTGATTTTGCAATTTGAAGATTTCATCACCCAAAAAGACGAGACTCTGCTCAAGGTGCTGGACCACGCCCGAGGGCGCGGATTCCCGGTCCACGTTGGGGAGCAGGAAGCGCTCAATACGCTGAAGTCCGCCATTGATCCCCAAAAATCCCCCACCTTCAGAAGTGGTAAAGTAGGAAAATGGCGCGAGTCTTTCAACGAGGAACATAAATCAATATTCAAAGAAACGGCTGGAGATTTATTGGTACGTTTAGGTTATGAGCAATCCAATGACTGGTGAACGCCCATTTTGTTCGGTGGTTATTCGAGCATATAACGAGGAAAAACACATTGGTCGCTTGCTGGAAGGCCTCACCCAACAGACCATCGAGGATGTGGAAATTGTATTGGTAGATTCGGGTTCTACCGATGACACTGTTGCAATCGCCTCCCGATATCAGGTACGGATTGTTAATATTCAGCCTGAAGAATTCACTTTTGGACGCTCACTGAACTGGGGTATTGAAGCAGCTAAGGGAGTATATATCGTCATCATCAGTGCGCATTGTTATCCCGTCTACCCCGATTGGTTGGAGCAGTTATTGAAACCCTTGGCTGACGAACAAGTGGCTGTGAGTTATGGCAAGCAGCGTGGCGCAGATACCAACCAATATTCCGAACACCAATTTTTTCGTCAATATTTTCCAGACACATCTCAACCCCGTCAGGGACACGCATATTCCCACAATGCCAATGCTGCAGTCCGGCGCAACCTTTGGGAAAAACACCCCTACAACGAACAAATTACAGGTCTTGAGGATCTAGCCTGGAGCAGTTGGGCCATGGGAGAAGGTTTTGATATTGCATATGTGGCTGAAGCGGAAATTGTACATGCCCACGATGAAATGCCTGCCCAGGTTCATAACCGGTACCGGCGAGAGGCCATTGCCATGAAGCAGATTCTGCCCGAAAGCAAATTTTCATTATGGAATTTCCTGCGTCTGTGGCTCAGTATGACATATTCTGACCTCCTGCAAGCCAGGCGAGAACGGGTACTAAGTCAGCATTGGGTTAGTGTTTTGTGGTTTCGGTTTCTACAATATTTGGGTACATATCAGGGCTATCAATATTCCGGGAAGATTGATGCTCAACTTCACCGAACATTTTATTACCCCCCTGGAATTCTCTCGGAAAAGACGCCCGCCCCACGTAAAATTGAACCAATTCAATATGGAGAGATTGAAGAGTAGGTTTATAATCAGGCTATGACAAAGATCGTTGCTCTTGTTCCTATGCGCCATTGCTCACAGCGGGTTCCAGGAAAAAATTACCGATTCTTGGATGGAAAGCCGCTTTATCATTACATCATTGGGAATTTGCTTGAAGTTCCCCAAGTTAGTGAAATAGTCGTCAATACGGATAGTGCTGAGATTAGAGAAGGATTGGCAAGTAATTTCCCTAGTGTTCATATTCTTGAACGCCCAGAGAATTTATCTCCCGACGAAGTGCCAATGAACGAGATCTTGGCTTATGACACAGGCCAAGTTGAAGCAGATTTCTATTTACAAACTCACAGCACAAATCCTTTATTGCGCGCGGCGACAATTTCAGGAGCGATTGAAACTTTCTTAGATAATTATCCCGCCCACGATTCGCTGTTCTCAGTAACAAGCCTGAAAACCCGCTTGTGGGATCAGCTTGGCCGCGCGATCAACCATAATCCGGCTTATTTACTTCAAACGCAAGATTTGCCCCCGGTTTACGAGGAAAATTCTTGCATATATATTTTCAACAGAGAAACATTATTGACGCGTCGAAATAGGTTGGGAAAACGGCCGCTGATGTTCGAGATTGATGCTGCCGAGGCTTGGGATATCGACGAAGAACTAGATTTTGAGATTGTAGATTTCTTGATCAGTCGCAGAAAAACCTAATAAGTTATGCTGACAATTTTATTCACCGCGCCTTACATGATTCCATTTCTGGATCGCTTTCGCTCAGTGTTGGAAGCTTATGGAATTGATTTGATTGTTCCCGAGGTTGAAGAACGCCTCGAAGAAGTAGATTTGCTGTCATATGCAGGTCAATTTGATGGCACCATTTGCGGAGATGACCGCTATTCTGCGAAGGTGCTCGAAGCTTGTGTCCCGCGTTTGAAAGTGATTTCCAAATGGGGTACGGGAATTGATTCTATTGACCAGAAGGCGTGCGTTCGCTTAGGGATCAAGATTGGCAACACACCCAATGCATTTACATTGCCCGTGGCGGATACGGTGATGGGCTACATCCTGGCCTTTGCCCGCCGTCAACCCTGGATGGATCGCGCGATGAAGGTTGGCCAATGGGAGAAAATCCCTGGCCGTTCCTTGAGTGAGTGCACATTGGGCGTGATTGGTGTGGGGAATATTGGTAAGGCCGTTATTAGAAGGGCCAATGCCTTTGGTATGGAAATTTTGGGCAATGATATTATCGAGATCGAACCAGATTTTGTTCATGAAATGCGCATTGAAATGACAGCTCTCGACGAACTTTTAAAGAGGGCTGATTTTGTCAGTGTTAATTGTGATCTCAACCCAACCAGTACGCATTTGATTAATGCAGACACTCTACGGATGATGAAACCCGAGGCGATTGTTATCAATACAGCCCGCGGTCCCATTGTAGATGAATCAGCGTTAATTGAGGCGCTGCAAAATGGAACTATTGCCGGGGCAGGGTTAGACGTTTTCGAAGAAGAGCCACTCCCAGATGGGAGCTCCCTTCTCAGTATGGATAATGTCATGATTGCGCCGCACAATGCCAATTCCAGCCCTATGGCATGGGAGAGAGTTCACTGGAATACCATCCGCAATCTGCTAGATGGCTTGGGGATCGACTCATCAAATTTAGAATCGAGAAAATAAAAAATGGATAATGCAGAGAAACAGAAAAGATCGATGCTCATAACAGGGGCAGCCGGGGGAATTGGCCGCGCTACAGTAGAGTTATTCAGCCAGAAGGGTTGGCGGCTGATAGGCGTAGACCGCTCTTCCTATGGGGATTCTTTCCCAGAGGGTGGCCTATTCATTCGAGCGGATATTTCAGATGCATCGGCCTTGGAATCGATTTTTGATAAAGCCAGTGCTTTCACCGATACCTTGGACGCGCTGATCAATAACGCAGCTTATCAAATCACCAAACCGCTGCTAGAAACCAGCGTCGAGGAGTGGGATGCCGTGATGGCTTCGAATTTGCGTTCAGTTTTTCTAAGCGCTAAGTTAGCCTACCCGTTATTGAAGAATCACGGTGGCGGCGCTGTGGTGAATGTTTCCTCTGTTCACGCGGTGGCAACTTCAAAGGATATTTCAGCATACGCAGCTAGCAAAGGCGGATTACTGGCATTGACCCGAGCCATGGCCATTGAATTTGCCCCGGACAATGTGCGAGTGAATGCTATTTTGCCTGGCGCAGTAGATACGCCCATGCTGCGGGCGGGAATGAACCGCGATCACGCTGGGGCTGGCAGCGTGCAACAGCGTTTGGAAAATCTGGCTCGAAAGACAGTCAGCGGGAAAATTGGCACGCCTGGTGAAATAGCCCAGTCAATCTATTTTCTTGCAGATAGTGAACAATCTTCTTTTATGACGGGACAAGCCATGATTGTTGATGGGGGAGCCACAGCTCGATTGAGCACAGAATAACGTTCAACAAAAACTATGCCTGATATTCGAAAAAAAATCAAACTCCTGTTTCCGCCTTCCATGTGGGAACCCATCAGCAACACGCGTTATACGCTCCAGCGCGCAGTTCAGTGGCCTTTGGCAGCATTACATCCCTGGCGGAGAGAGAGTATTCAAAGGTTAGCTGGGCTCAAGGATATTCACCAAGGAGAGCGATGTTTCATCATTGGAAATGGTCCTAGCCTGAAGAACACTGATATCTCTAAACTGAAAAATGAGTACTCATTCGGGATGAATCGCATTTACCTGGCCTTCCCGGATTGGGGATTCAAAACATCGTATCTGGTATCGGTAAATGATTTAGTCAATGAACAGTGTTTCCATGATTTTCAGATGTTGGAGATCCCCAAATTCTTTTCCTGGCGGTCACGTAATTTACTTTATCCCCAAGGTAAACCTGATGAGCATACTCATTTCTTGTTCACGACATATACTGGGCCGAAATTCGCTCAAGATGTCACTGGACGACTGTGGGAGGGTGCTACAGTAACTTATGCTTGTTTACAGCTAGCATTTCACATGGGATTTGAACAGGTGATTCTGATTGGAGTTGATCATAGTTTCGCCAGCAAGGGGAAACCTAATACAACTGTTGTATCCGATGGTGACGATCCTAACCACTTTGATCCAGGCTATTTTGGAAAAGGATTTCGTTGGCAATTGCCAGACTTAGACACATCCGAACAAGGATACTGGATGGCTCGGAATGCATTTGAATCCGCTGGAAGAAGTGTTCTCGACGCCACAATCGGGGGCCAATTGACCGTGTTTCCCAAAGTTGAATACGATTCACTTTTCTAATTACGTATGAAAAACAGCCAAGTGTCCCCCAAACCTGACCACAATATATCTGTGCGACCCCGCGGGGTGTTGTTAGGCATCCTGATCGTTTTAGTGGGTATTGGGTTTCTCCTGCGCATGGTAGATTTAAAGGATCCACCTTTGGGGTTCAACCCTACCCGCCAACTGCGCTCTGCAATCATCGCTCGGGGTATTTATTATTCAAATCAACCCGACGATGGCAGCTTGCAGCGTCAATTAGCAACTACGCATTGGAAAATGATGGAACGCCTCGAGCCATCGGTTTTGGAATGGATCGTAGCTTCGACATACCAATTGATGGGTACGGAGAATGTTTGGGTTGCCCGCATCTTTACAACCATCTTTTGGATGATTGGAGCCGTTGCATTGTATGATTTGGCACAGCGGATGACTTCTATTTTTGGCGCGCTCATTGGTTTGGGCTATTTCCTGTTTTTGCCCTTTAGCATATTAGCCAGTCGGTCCTTCCAACCTGACCCAGGGATGATCATGTTGGTGATTCTGACTGCATGGGCACTCTACCGATGGTCAGATGAGCGCTCATGGCGCTGGGCGATTTTGGCAGGGATCTTTGGGGGTGCTGCAGCATTTGTGAAGGTGGCCGGCGCGTTCTTTGTGGGGGGTATGGCGATTGGTGTTGTGATCTACTCTTTGGGGATGTCAGCAAGTACTCAAAATCAGGAAGATCAAAAATTACGTCTTACCAACTTAAAATCCGGCTTGCGAACCCCACAGGTTTGGGTGATGGCCGTCTTGATGATCGCACCAGCCTTGGCGTATTACCTGGCAGGTTCAGGCGGGAGTTCTTCTTCCTTTCTTGTTAATTGGACGATCATTTCTCGCTGGAGAGACGTTCTCAGCCTATCATTTTTCATGCGCTGGATGATTCGTATCAGCAGCCTGATGGAACCGAGTGTCGTTTTGGCTGCATTTGTGGGAACATTCCTAGTAGGTCCTCGCAGTAGAGCTTTGTTGTGGGGTTTTTGGGGAAGCTATTTGCTCTTTGGGGTGACTTTCCCACACCACATCACCACGCATGATTATTACCATCTCCCCTTATTGGTAGTTGTGTCACTATCATTACCTGCATTGGCTGCTCTTATGATCGATGTTGTGCGGCAACGTGGAAAATTCATTCAAATATTGTTCGTTCTAGTTGCGGTAATTGCCGCGCTGTATTATGGCTGGATTGGACGTTCAATATTGGTTGGTCAGGATTTCAGTGATCACCCACCTTATTGGATGGAAGTAGGAGAAGCTGTTCCTGCAGAAGCCAAACTGGTGGGAGTGACACAAGATTATGGTTTCCGCATGATGTATTATGGTTGGCGTACAATCCGCCTTTGGCCTCAAGGTGCAGGAAGTGAAGATTTCTCTGACCGTACTACTGATGCTGATTTATTCGTTGTTACAGCCAAAAACCAGCTTAATAATGAGTTGAGTAATTTTCTCGCCACAGCTTACCCAATATATGCCGAGGGTGTAGGGTATATTGTCTATGAATTACATCCTTGATCTATCACAATTATGGCTGCAAATGAACTGAATCCTCATACCAGGCGATTTTTTCGATCCCCATGGCTTTTTGGGATCGTAGTGGGATTGGCACTTATCTTGGGATTGGGCATTCGTGTCTATGATCTCACTGATCCACCCTTTGACTTCCATGCCACGAGGCAAATGCGCGCAGCTGTAATTGCCCGCGGGATGTATTTTGAGAGCTTAACATCTGCCGATGAAGATCAGCGGGAGTTAGCCCTGGAAATGGAGCAGAAGGAGGCTATCATCGAGCCTCAAATCATGGAGCGTCTGGCTGCGTGGAGCTATCTCATCGCAGGAGAAGAACATCTTTGGATTCCGCGTTTTTTGTCTTCGCTCTTTTGGATACTTGCGGGAATCGCAGTATTGCTGTTGGGAAATGAGTTAGCCAGTTTTGATGGGGGACTTGTCGCTATGTTTTACATGCTTTTTCTACCTTACAGCATTTATGCTACACGAACATTTCAACCTGATCCTTTGATGGTCAGCCTGATCGCCTGGTCAGTTTGGGCGGTGCTGCGTTGGTATCGAGAATCCACGATGCGCATGGCGATCGTGACCGGAGTTCTTGGTGGCTTAGCAATTTACGTTAAGAGTGTGGCTGTCTTCTTTGTCGGCGGGGCTTTTATTGGCATTCTTCTCGTGGGTATTGGGTTGCGCAAAGCCATCAGCGATAAGCAGGTTTGGGCAATGGGGATTTTGACTGTTTTGCCAACAGGATTGTTTTATGTGTATGGGCTTTGGATTGCTGGTTTTTTGCAGCAACAACTCAATTATCGGTTTTTCCCAGAGATGTGGCGTGATCCGGCTTTCTATATCCGATGGCAGGAAATGGCTACCAATATCAGCGGGTTTGGCACACTGCTAGCGGCTCTCGCCAGTATCTTCATGGTAACAGATAAAGGCAAACGCGGACTTCTTGGCGGTCTTTGGTTGGGATATTTCATTTACAGTATGACATTTCCCTATCACACCCTGACGCATGACTATTACCAACTTCCTCTGATTTTGGTTGTTGCTATCTCAATTACGGTTGTCGCATCTGAATTGCTATCTCGCATGGCAGTCGTTGAGAAAAGTATATGGGCTAAGGCAGTTGTTGTCATTTTGTTATTTGCAGGAGCCTTCTTCAAGGTTTGGGATGTGCGCGTGAACCTGGTCCGCACAGATTATCGCGGTGATGTGGCTTTCTACGAAGAGGTGGGTGAATTCATTGAACCAGGGGCGCGTGCCCTTTCCATGAGTCCAGCATATGGGCACACGCTTAGTTATTATGGCTGGGTTCTGAACGATTCTTGGATTCGACCTGGCGATGTGAATTTGCGTATCTTGGCAGGCGCATCAGAAAATGATGTCCTGGAGAGCAGCTATAACAAAATAGATGAATATGATTACTTCGTATCCACGCAAATTGGTGCGTTGAACAATACCCCTGAATTGAAAGAATTACTCTACGAGAATTATGAAGTACTCGTTGAGGGTGATGGATATATAATTTTTGATCTAAAAAGGTAAGGTAGAACCCTGAATTCTAAAATTAAACCACTTGTATCAATAATTACGCCTTCCTATAACCAGGCGCAGTTTTTGGAAGATACAATTCGCTCAGTGTTGGCGCAAGATTACCCCAATATCGAATATATTATCGTCGATGGGGGTTCCACCGATGGAAGTGTGGATATCATCAAAAAGTATGCTGATCATTTAGCCTGGTGGGTAGCGGAGCCTGACAAAGGTCAGGCAGACGCGATCAATAAAGGGCTAAAAAGGGCTCAGGGTGAGTTTGTCGCCTGGTTAAATTCCGACGATATTTATTTCCCAGATACAATCTCTCAGGCTGTGGAAACTCTGGTAGATAATCCCGAAGTCGGAATGGTATTTGGCAATGCCATCTCGATGGACGCCCAGGGGTACCCGCTTCACAACCAAACCTTTAGTGATTTGGGTTTGGATGAGTTGATGTGTTACAACATCATTTGTCAGCCTGCGGTGTTTATGCGTCGAGAACCCTTGCAGAAGGTTGGTTTTCTAGATCCTGAATATCATTACTTGCTAGATCACCATTTGTGGCTGCGCATTGCTGAGATCTCAGATGTCAAACACGTCCCCGAAATTTGGGCTGGTGCTCGACATCATCGTGAATCGAAAAATGTGGCTCGTGCAGCTGAATTCAGCACAGAAGTTTTTCACGTCCTTGAATGGATGCAAACACGCAGTTCACTAAGTCCACTTCTAAAGAAACTTAAGAGGAGAATTTTGGGTGGTGCCTATCGCATTAGTGGACGTTATTTACTTGAGGGCGGATTGCCCGGCCCAGCGTTGCGAGATTATTGGCGTGCAACCATCAGAAACCCGCGTCTGCTCAAATTTTATTGGCACCGAATCATCTATGCCTTTTTAAGCTTGCTTGGTTGGAGCGGCACTGCGGATTGGTACTACTCATTGATGGTGCATTTCAGGCCTGATGTGGGTGATGATCCGCGCCTGAAAACATGGCCGGGCCTGAAGATCGAGGGACGCAGCGCGCCAATACTCATTACGGGTGTACATCGCTCTGGAACAACTTGGGTTGGCAAGATGATCGCCGCTAGCAAGGACGTGATTTATCTCAGCGAACCTCTCAATCTCTGGCATCGGCCTGGGGTGATGCGCAAACCTGTTGAACACTGGTATCAATACATCTGCGATGAGAACGAAAACAATTTTCTCCCTGCGCTTAGTGAGACTGTAGAATATCGCTATCACTTCAGCACAGAGATTCTCTCTATTCGTTCGCCCAGGGATTTTGGGCGCATGCTGCGGGATATGTGGCGTTTTCTTCAGGGAAATCTCACCGAGGCTCGCCCACTGCTCAAAGACCCCTTTGCAGTATTCTCCTGCCCTTGGTTCGCAAAACGTTTGGGATGCAAAATCGTTATAGTTGTGCGTCACCCGGTTGCTTTCGTCAGCAGCCTCAAACGCTTGGGATGGACTTTCGACTTTAGCAATATCTTGGATCAACCTTTGTTGATGCGTGATCACTTGCATCCCTTCAAGCAGGATATGGAACAAATGCTGGGCTTAGATGATGATATAGTCGGACAGGGTGCCTTGTTGTGGCGGATGGTTTATAGTGTCGTGGACCGATATAAAGAAACGCATCCGGATTTTGTGGTGGTGAGGCATGAAGATATCTCGCTTCAACCCACAGAGGGATACCATGAAATGTACGACGCTTTGGGGATTTCTTTCACCCCTTGGGTAAGTCACTCAATTTTAAGATCTACCCGCCCAAAGAACCCTCCCGAGCAGCCTAGACAGAAAGAATTTTCCACGCAGTTAGACAGCCGGGCTAATTTGTTCAATTGGATGCATCGACTTACCGATGATGAGATTGCCCGAGTGAAGCAACTGACCGCGGATGTGGTTGGAAAATTCTACTCTGAAGAGGAATGGAATCAGTGGATAAATATCCGCTAGTATCCATCGTTACCCCATCCTACAATCAAGCGAAATATCTTGAAGCGACAATCCTCTCGGTGTTGGAGCAGGATTACCCCCACGTCGAATATATTGTCGTTGATGGGGGATCTAGCGATGGCAGCGTTGACATTATTCGTGAATATCAAGATAAGGTTGCCTGGTGGGTATCCGAATCTGATCAAGGACAAACGGCGGCTATCAACAAAGGATTTGCACGTGCAAAAGGTGAAATCCTGGCCTGGTTGAATTCTGATGACACCTATCAACCTGGCGCAATCTCAGAAGCGGTGGATTTCTTGCAAACGAATCCTGACATTGGTTTGGCCTACGGCGATGCAAATTTTATTGATGCTGATGGCCAGGTGATTGGCAAATTCAATGCTCAGCAGACCAGCTACCAGCGACTGCGACGCGGAGGGGTTTATATTCCCCAACAGGCCGCATTTTGGCGAGCTGATTTGTGGCGAGAAATTGGCCCTCTGGATCCGAGTTTCTATTTCGCCATGGATTACGATTTATGGGTGCGTATATCCAGGGTATCCAAAATTCGATATCTCCCTGGTCATACTTGGGCAAATTTCCGCTTGCACGATGATGCCAAGACTATCGCTGCAGATGAACGCTGTTGGCCAGAGATGCTGCGTATACATCGCCGTGATGGAGGTAATTGGTTTTCGTGGATCTATTTTCGATACTTCGTCCGGCGTTTATTAGCTCCATTAATTAATTGGCGCCGTCGCGGTATGTTCCGCTGAAGTAAATTTGACTTCAGTAACCATGAGTTCATTGGTAATATTGTCAGTAGTGCTTTGTTGCCAATGAACTTTGTGTTTAATATGATCTTATGAATCTTGAAAAAGAACGTCAGAAATGGGATCAATACTATGCTTCTCTCTCCACAGAAGATGAAAGTGAGAGCATTCTCCGTTTTCGAGAAGAATTTGTCGAGATGGTCGCGGGGCTGCTCCCTAAGGGTGGAAAAATTCTCGAAGCTGGCAGTGGAGCTGGGGAACAAAGCTTAGCTTTGGCCAAAACAAAGCAATATGATCTAACCTTGCTTGATTTTTCGACTGAGGCCATAAAGAAGGCAAGGCAGGCTTTTGGGGATGTTAATCTGCCCGCGACCTTTCTGACAGAAGATGCTTTCCAACAGGGGAGATCTGAATACGATTTGGTGTTCAATGCCGGGGTTTTAGAGCACTATACATTCGATGAGCAAGTTGCTCTGCTAATGGGGATGGCCAGCCGCAGCAAGAAGTATGTGCTTGTACTGGTACCCAATTTCCAAAACTATTGGTATTGGTTGTGGCGGATTCAAAAATCTGGTCAGGGATTATGGCCGTTTGGCAAAGAGATCCCTTCCGCGGATTTGGCAAAGGTTTTCAAGGCTGCGGGGTTGCACTATCTTGGCAACGCTTTTGTGGGAAGTTCCTGGACCGAAAGTTTCATTTCGGGCTTAGAAGGGATTTCACCTAGTGTGTGTGAATTGTTGTTGAATGTGCATCGCTCAGGGTTGTTGCCGGAAGCACAAACAAGCTATCTGGTAGCAGGCTTAGGGTGCGTTGATGATATTCCTATCCCCGTGGGATGGGGAGATTCTGCACGACCTGCTGGAACGGATGTGGAGACCATCACTTCTGCATTAGCCGATGCATTGGCTATACAGATCAGCAAGGAGCGAGAAACTGAGTCGCTTAGGGGAGGGATTCTCGCTGAGCTTGAAAGCTTAAAAACGCAGCTCCAACAGATAGAACAGACGCATGTGATTGATTTGATTCAACGTGTGGAAGATTTTGAACGCCAGCATTCGCCCGTCATTGATGAGAAAATTCAGGCTATAGAAAAGCGTCACGAAGAGCGCTTAGCCTCGCAGATTGAAGAACTCGAGGGTAAAAGCGCGCGGGCATTGCAACGCAAATTGCGGGAAATCGAGCGAGGAAATCTTGATCATTTGACGTCCAAGATTGCAGTGTTTGAACAACAACGTGATATCCACCATGCGGGAGTTATTCGCCAGATTGAACATGATCATACGGGGGTGCTTATTGACAAAATTCAAGAAATTGAACATCTTCGGAGGCAGGTCAATGCCCTTCGTCCGCCTCTCACCCTGAACCTTGGTCAGCGAATCAAAGCGTTCCTGATTCGCATCTTCACAAAGCTAGGCTTGATTTCCTACGCCATCAGAGTCAAAAAAATCTTAAAAAAGATGCGCCATATTTTCCGAGTACAAGTTCCATCGGAAGTTTCTTATCAGCCCCCGGTTAGCCTGGGACATCCCGCTGTCTCGCCTGATCGAAGAGTGATCATACTCTC
Source organism: uncultured Anaerolineales bacterium (assembly GCA_964419495.1). Classification (GTDB taxonomy): domain Bacteria; phylum Chloroflexota; class Anaerolineae; order Anaerolineales; family UBA11858; genus NIOZ-UU35. Next base: position 68,094 of record CAYQQX010000001.1, on the reverse strand, counting down.
ATACACCTTTTTCGATTTTGATGGCGAGAATATGTTCTTTGGTGGCGCGGAACGTTATTTGCTCGAGCTGGCAAAATTGATTCGCCAACAGGGTTATTACCCCGAAGTGGTTCAGTGTGGTAATGGTTATTGGGTTCGTTACTATCAGGATTTGCGTATCACAGGGATTGATGTGCGCGGCGAAGCGACGCGCTTGGCGACCGAGTTCCAGAAATTCGATCACGTTGCAGCGCTGACAATATACTCCCCATTTTCTTTGGCGGCAAATGCAGGTGAAGGCGCCGCGGTAGGGATCAGCCACGGCATCTATTGGGATCATCCATCAATTCATGCAGATCAGGGTGCCATGCAGGCCATCACCGATGCGGCTCAAAAACTCGATTCGGTCGTTTCTGTGGATACCAACACAATCAATTGGATGCGTGCCAGTGCTGTTGATGTAGCGGATAAATTTGTTTTTGTTCCAAATTTTGTCGATACCGAGGTTTTTAGCCCTGTCCCAGATGTCGATAATGAAAAGATTATTGTGCTTTATCCACGGCGCCTTTATAGTCCGCGTGGGTTTTGGCTGCTCGCGGAAGTGATGTCTGACATTCTCGAGCGCTACCCTGAGGTTGATTTCTATTTTGTGGGTAGGGCTGATGAAAAAGAAGCGCAGCACATCGGTGAGATGATCGAGCGCTATCCCGATCGCATACGTTGGGAAGCTTTGCCTCCCGATGAAATGCCTAGGGCTTATCGGCGAGCACATATCACCGTTGTTCCCACGGTGCATAGCGAGGGGACATCGTTGTCTTGTTTGGAGGCACTGGCCTCTGGCAACGCGGTCATTGCCACGAATGTGGGCGGTTTGACGAATTTGATTTTACACAGATACAATGGACTTTTAATCGACGTTACCGCAGAAGCACTAAAAGAAGCGCTGGAAGAGATGATCGAAAACCCCGCCCTAAGACAGCAGTTGGCTGAACGCGGCCGTGAGGTAGCTGAATCTTTTTCCATCCATCGGTGGCGAGAACATTGGGAAGAGATACTCATCCGGCGTTTAGTTGTTGAAGAGAAAAAAGAACCCATCGACCCCAAAGTTGCCTTTTTCCCCATTGCGCCGGGAATTCCCTGGGAAGGCATCAAGCAACGCCCCCATCATCTGGCGGTGCAGCTAGCTAAGGGGGGTATCGAGACATTTTGGCAAAATCCCACGCAACGCCAAGAAAGCCCCCATGAATTAGTGCACATCCTGGGTCCAGAAGAGGAGATTAATATCCATCGTCCAGTGGTGATTATTTATTACCCTTTCACCTACACAAAAATTGATCAATTTGATGAGCCAATTATCGTTTATGACATTTTGGACGATATCAGTATTCATCAATTGTCGGACGATGTTCTTCCTGAAGGGGAACGTGCCTTAGATTATCATCAGCGCTTGCTCGAAGAAGCCGACATCGTGATTACATCTTCACAAGTTTTGTATGAACGCATCAAGCCCCAACGAGCCGATGTGATGTTAATCCCCAACGGAGTTGACCTGGAGCATTTCCAGCCACAAATTTCAGAGCCAACGATAAATGGTAATGTGGCTGGAGATAAACCTTGTATCGGCTTCCATGGTGCTGTTGCAGAATGGATCGATGTTGAAATGTTGGCTGAAGTTGCCAAATTACGGCCGGAATTTGAATTCAAGTTGATTGGTCCGGTTTCGACAGATATCCAAAAGTTACAGGTTCTCCCCAATGTCTGTTTACATGGTGCAGCTCCTTACGAAGAAATCCCTCAGTATATTTCGGAATTTGATGTTGGGATTCTGCCCTTCAAAATTAATACCCTGACCCATGCAGTGCGACCTTTGAAATTGATAGAATACCTGGCGATGGAGAAGCCGGTTGTCGCCACGCCGCTTGAAGAAATTCAAGGTTGGTCCGGCGTCTTTTTTGCCGATATCCCTCAGACTTTCGCTGAACAACTTGACCGAGCTTTGTTGAAAAAAGATTCTGTTTCATCAGATAAGGATATTCAGAAATTTGTCTTTTCTGCATCTTGGGAAAAAACTGCTAAACCTTTGATCGAACACCTCCTGGGTCGGGAGCAAGGTGATGTCTAAGCGAATCCATTGGGGCGTAATCGGCGGAGTAGGGGTCGTTTTTAGTTTAAGCGCCAGTATCTGGTTTTCGATCTCGACATTCATCGCTCCAAAACCCCCCTACGTCTCATATCCAAACGATTCATTGATTGCTTTGGTTTATCTGCTCATTATTGTTTCTGCTGGCATTCTTCTGCTAATTAGCAGATATCGTTTGTTGGGCATTTCGGTTTGGGTGATTGCAACGATAGTTTTGTTGATAACACTCAAGACAGCATATCTTGCAGTGAGTATCCTGCTGTTGTTATGGTTCCTGTGGGTCAGCTGGTTTATTGGACAAATACTTTTTCTGCGGGTATTTAAGCCCGATGAGACCCCTGCTGGTGAGCAGGCGGTTCTCAGCGTAGTTTTGGGTTGGGGTGTGCTGGTCGTGCTGACTTTCGCCTTAGGGGTTTTGGGCTTATATCAGAAATGGGTCTTTTTAAGCCTGTTTGCCATCATCTCTTTGTGGGGTGTCTGGAAGTATCTCCCGTGTGTACTTCGCTCTCGGCCACATCTTATACCAACGACTTGGATGGGGGCATTGGGTTTGAGCTTGATTGTGATCATAGCGATCGGAAGCTTCTTCTGGGCTTTGGCCCCCGCAGTGCGTTATGATTCTGTTAGCTATCATTTAGCCGTCCCTGTGAAATATCTCGAAGCAGGACGCATGATCGAAATCCCCGAGTCTTTCCAATCCTATTTTGCCCATTACGGAGAGATGCTTTATGTGATTGCCTTTGCCTTGGGAGATCAGCCCTTACCAGGGTTGATCAATTTTGTAGCAGGAATACTTCTAGCAATTCAGACCTATTACCTTGGAGTTCGGCTTGGAAATCAGACCGTTGGGTGGATCGCGGCCGTACTTTTATTTTCGCTGCCTATCATTGGTATTGAATCGGCTACAACCTATATTGATATTTACTTGACGCTTTTTGTTACATCGGCTCTTCATGCTGCTATTCTTTGGGAGCAAAGCGGCGATCAACGCTGGCTATTATTATTTGGTTCATTTTCAGGTTTGGCGCTGGGAACAAAACTGAATGCTCTTTTGATACTATTCCCTTTTTGGGTGTTACTAGGAATTAAGTCAAATCGAGAAAATACGCCATTTGAAAGGTCAGCTGCGCTTATCTTTTTTCCTGCGTTTTTATTGTGGGCTCCCTGGTTGCTTCGTGATTGGTTGTGGACTGGCAATCCCGTTTTCCCTAATTTGAATCCAATCTTTCAAAGCTCAGCGTGGTTTGATCGCAATTTCTTCATTTTTCAACCTACATTGAACACCCTGCAGCGGTTTTTCTATTTTCCTTGGCTGGGGGTTGCAGACTCTCATCATTACTATCACGAATCGCCTGGGGGTGTTTTAGGCGCTTTGCCTTTGATCAGCTTGCCATGGCTTTATGGTAGGAAGAAGGAAAACTCCCAAAAATTGATCTTATTCCTGGCCTGTCTCCTGGCCATGGCCATGCTTATCAGCTTTGGCGCTCATGCTCGGTATCTGATGCCTCTATTCCCTTTGCTCAGTATCTTGGCGGCATGGAATTTGGAAATTCTGGGAAAATTCTTATTTGCTCAACGGAGAACTTTCGGACTAAGTTTCATACTCCTTGGATTGGTATATGTCTTCTCAACCAGATTAGCTTTTACAGTCCGCTGGTGGGAGATCCCAGAAAGGTATCCTGTTCAGATTTGGCGTGGGGCTGAAACCCAAGATCAGTTTGTGGATCGTATTTTGCCAGTTTATGGAGCATTTCAGTATCTCGATCAGCATGGAGATTTCAAAGTTCTATCTGTGGGGAATGAACTTCGTTTATATACCCGCTCAGAGATTTATGGGATATTCTTTTCGAAAGAAGCCTATCAAGCCGTTCACAGTGCGAAGAACTCTGACGAATTGGCTCAAAATCTTGCGGAAGGAAGCTACGATTACATTCTGCTCTATCCCCCAGAGCAAGAACACCGACCAGAAATCTATAAGTCACCAGTAATGAACGAAGATTTCTTTGAAACAAATACTCGTTTAGAATATAACCAGAAAGGCGTACAGCTTTATCGCCTTACTCCGTAGGGATTTGTACTAGATGAAGAAATTTTCAATGACCTATTACGACTCGTCCAGCCCAGTGCATCCTTTTGTGGAAGAACTCCAAGCGCTGAAAGTCTACCGTGGATTAGTGGTTCAATTTGTAACTCGGGCGATCAAGACACGCTATAAGCGCTCAATTCTGGGTGTGGTCTGGACGATGCTCAATCCCTTGTTGACCATGGTCGTACTTACAGTGGTTTTCTCACAGCTCTTCCGTATCCAAATTGAAAACTTTCCCGTATACGTGCTCAGTGGGCAATTGATCTGGATCTTTTTCTCAACTACCACCAGCGCGGCAATGGGGGAGATGCTCTGGAGCGGCGAGCTGATCAAGCGTATTTATGTGCCCAAATCGATTTTTGCTGTTGCAGCAATCGGAACGGGCTTGGTCAATTTTCTGCTCTCGTTGCTGCCATTGATACTGATCGCACTTGTATTGGGTGTTCAATTGAGTCCAGTAGTGCTGTCATGGATATTGGTTATTTTCCTTTTATCAATATTTTCCCTTGGGCTGGGGTTGTTGCTTTCGACAGCGACGGTCTATTTTGCTGATATGCTGCCTGTCTACAATGTCCTCCTGACCATCTGGTTGTATGTTACACCCATCATTTACCCTTTGGAGATTGTCCCGCAGCAATGGCATTGGCTTTTCCGAATTAATCCTGTTTATTACTTTGTGGAAGCTTTTAGGGCGCCCATATTGACAGGAACCATCCCCGGATGGGATATCTGGCTTCCTGCAACCACATTCGCGTTGATAACTTTCTTAATCGGCGGTTTTGTTTTTACGTCAAAATCTAGCGAATATGCGTATCGTTTATGAACCACACAGCTTCTCAAGAGAAAACTAGCGCAATTTTTGTCGATAGCGTCTCAGTTCAATATCGGGTGCCTCATGAGCAACTCTCGGGGATCAAAGAGTATGCCATCCGTTGGCTGCAGAATCGCTTGCAATACAAGAAATTCTGGGCACTGAAAGATGTTTCTTTAGACATTCGGCAGGGGGAGCTTTTCGGGATTATTGGGCGTAATGGCGCGGGAAAAAGTACGCTGTTGAAGGTAATGGCGCGGGTCATCAAGCCCACATTGGGAAGAGTGGTCATGATAGGGAGAACAGCGCCCCTGCTCGAGCTTGGAGCGGGTTTCCACCCAGAATTGACCGGACGAGAAAATATCTTTCTGAATGGGGCATTATTGGGATTGCCCCAAAAGGCAATCAACAACAGTTTCGATGAGATTGCTGCGTTTTCCGAGATCGATGAATTCATCGATGCACCCTTGCGGACATATTCGGCAGGGATGGTAGCTCGTTTGGGCTTTGCTGTCGCCACCAGTGCACGGCCGGATATCATGCTGGTGGATGAAGTTCTTTCCGTGGGGGATGCTCAATTTCAGGAGAAATGTTTGGCACGCATGATCAGTTTTCGGGAGCAGGGAACAACCATTGTTTTGGTCTCCCACAGCATGGATAGAGTATCAAACTTTTGCCATCGAGCGATTTGGCTTGAGGGGGGTGAAGTAGCTGCACAAGGGGAAGCACCTGAAGTTGTTCAACAATATATTCAAACCGCATAGAAATTACTGTAGCGTGAATTCAGAAAAATTGCCCCGCGTGCTCCTTTGTCGATCAAATCCCGTCGCGCCCGATCCGCGTGTTGAGAAAACTGTTGTAACTTTAGCAGGTGCTGAATATAACATCAGCATTTTGTGTTGGGATCGTGCGAGCGAGTTGCCTGTTCGTGAGTTAGTGAATGGCGTTCCGTGTATAAGGTTACCTATCAAAGCAGAATTTGGCACGGGTATGGGTAATTTTTTCCCAGTTCTTCGCTGGCAGTGGTCGCTTTTATTGTGGTTGGTCTCTCATCACAAGCATTTTGACATTCTCCATGCCTGCGACTTTGACACAGTGTTGCCAGCCATGATTATGAAGAAATTGTTTGGGAAGAAGGTTGTTTATGACATATTCGATTTTTATGCCGAGCATTTAAGAGTCACCCCCAGGTGGATAAAAAGCATTATCAAAACCTTGGATTTGTGGGTGATCAAAAAGGTGGATGGTTTGATCATTACCGATGACGCGCGTTGGGAGCAGTTGGGAATTGATCCTCTTGAAAATGGTGAAGTAATCTATAACACACCCCAGGATGTAAGTCAAAACATAGAAGAACAGGATCAACTATCCCCCTCGCCTGATTTGCGCCTGGTATACGTGGGTTTATTGCAGGTTGAGCGAGGCTTGTTAGATATCTTGTCCCTTTTAAAACAAAAACCAAATTGGCATTTGGATCTGGCTGGATTCGGCGGTGATGAAGCGCAAATTCAAGAAATGGCCGCCAATATGAAGAATGTCCACTGGCATGGACGCATACCGTATCAAAAGGCGTTGGAATTGACCCATGCCGCGGATGTCCTCCTGGCGCTATATGACCCTGCGCTGCCCAACCATCGTTATGCCAGCCCAAACAAACTCTTTGAGGCCATGATGTTAGGAAAACCAGTTGTAGTGGCTCGGGATACCCATGTTGACGCCATTGTTTCCAGAGAAGATTGCGGGTTGATAGTGGAGTATGGTGAACTGACGGAATTCAACGCGGCTCTAGAGATGTTGGAGAATGACAAAATGCTTCGCCAAAAATTAGGCGCTAATGGTCGGACGGCTTATGAAACTATGTATAGCTGGGCAGAAAATGAAAAACGTCTGCTGCGTTTCTACGCCAAACTGGGTTAGAATCTGAACATCTTTCTTCCAACCTCGAATAGCTAGTTTCTAACCCATGCCCAAGATCATTCTTACTGCCAACACCGACTGGTTCTTATATAACTTCCGATATGCCTTAATCCATGATCTCAGAGAAAAAGGATTTGATGTTGGTTTGGTGTCACCGCCGGGAGAGTTCATCCAGCATTTTTTAGCGGATGGTTTCATCTGGCACCCCTGGAAACTTCAACGAAGAAGTATTGCGCCTTGGCTTGAATTATATTCCCTATTTGATATCGCCAAAATTTATCAGCGAGAACGCCCGGATATTGTTCACCATCATACAGTCAAGTCGGTTTTGTATGGCTCGATAGCCGCTTCTTTAGTGGGGATTCCAAGCATAGTGAATTCTATTTCTGGTAGAGGGTATGTATTTTTGGGGGGGAATTTGAAACCCAGGGTAATCCGAATGCTAATTTGGCCGTTTTATCGATATGCTTTGCGGAATGTTTCTGCAAGGGTTATTTTTGAGAATCAGGCTGACCTTGATTTCTTTTCGAAAGCAGGTTTTGTTTTTGAAGAGCGACATCAACTTATCGAGAGTGTGGGTGCCGACCCAGAGCGTTTTTCTCCGACACCAGAACCCATGAACGGTCAAACAGTCATTGTTATGGCCGCAAGGACTCTATGGGACAAAGGTGTTGGGGTGTTTGTAGAAGCAGCACGTTTGTTGGGTGGCCGATTCCGTATGGTGTTGGTAGGTGAGCCGGACCCGGGCAACCCAACATCGTTGAAGGTTGAAATGCTCAACGATTGGCACCGTCAGGGATTGATCGAGTGGTGGGGATGGAAAAACGATATGGAGCATGTCTATGCTCAAAGCAATATCGTTGCTCTGCCCACTATGTATGGTGAGGGCGTGCCACGAACTCTCATCGAGGCTGCCGCCTGCGGACGACCCATTGTTGCGACAGATATACCCGGCTGCCGTTCAATCGTTCAGCATGAAAAGAACGGATTGTTAATCCCGCCAAACGATCCCCCGGCATTGGCGTTGGCTTTGGAACGCCTTGCATCAGATCCAGCGTTGCGCAAGAGAATGGGGGCAGAAGGGCGAAAAATTATTCTCGAAAATTTCACGCACGCAAAGATAAATACTATAACAATGCAGGTTTACCAAAATCTGCTTGAATCCCTATAATCGAGTAGAATCTTCGCGTTCATTTTGGGTTCAATCCCTTGTTGATGAGTCAAACATATGACAACTGATTGGAATTTGCGCGACGTAGTATTTAGATTGACACACCGCTGGTATCTCATTACGGTAATATTTTTGGTAGGCGCTATTTTAGGTTGGGGAGTCAGCAAGCTGATGCCTCCCATATACCGGGCAGAGTTAGATTTGTATGTCGGCATTAATGCCTATCGAGGTCCACGTGACCGCTATATTGTTCAGGTTGTGCAGGATGAATTGCGCAAACTAGACGATTACAAAAATTGGCAAATGGAACAGCTCAATGGTTTGTCAGTGACCGATGAGTTCCTGAGCGATACTTTGAAACGGTTGCAGACGCAAGATGAATACTGGCAGGATGTCACTGTTGAAGACCTTTTCTATCTATTGCGTGGCTCCTGGCGTAATGCTGGACGTTGGCATTTGGCAGCAGAGGAATCCGAGCCCCGATTGGCAATTCAGGCGGTTGATACCTGGGCAGAAGTGATCGATGAGCGCATGAATATAGGTATTGAAAACGCGCGTGAAATGGTTGCGACAGATGCTGCTTTGGTGTCGACGGCAGATGAGCTGACCAACCAATTGACACGCTTCCAGATACTTTCTATAGTGCGGCTAGAATTGGAAGATTTTCGTTTGAAGTTGGAAGACCCCATCGGGTCTTATGACCATTGGTACATAATATCTCAACTTGCACGCGCCGCGGACTGGGACCAAGGTTGGTCTGACCTGATTGAAGCGTACCCTGCCCCCGATTCGTCTTCTACTGAATATTTGTCCTGGGTGGAGCGCGCGCTGGTGATGGTTGAGAGCGACCTCGAGATTCTGCCCCAAAGAATAGAATATCTCGAAGAACAGCACGAGAGCTTATCAACACAATATGCAGAGGTGGCCGAAAAAAGCTTGGGGCTTTCTGCCGGCATGACCTTAGAAAAATCTGATGAAATATCTGCTGAAGTAGAGGATGTGCGGCCTTCAGGGACACTGATGCTGGTTGGTGGAATAATGGCTGTTGCTGCCTGGCTGCTGGTTGGTTTAGCTCGTTTAACCCAGCAGGGAGAAGCATAGTGCAGTTTTCATGGCTCCCTAAAGCCCAAAAAATCGTTTGGGCTATCTTTTTGTTGACACTACCTGTGACTAGTTTTCCATTCTTTCCTGGTGGTGTGGGGGGGCGTACTGAGGTTCGGCCGCTCTCACTTTATCCCCTGGTTGTTCTTGTCCTTTTGGTTACGATCCCGCGATTATTCAGTAGGCCCATCCCTAGAACTGCATTTCCATTGGCGGCGTTTGGATTAGCGGCAATCGCCAGCACTGCATTTGCATTTACACAAGGCATCGATCCGGATATCGGCATTTCGCTATCTTCACGAACAATTCGTATGCTTGTTACATTGGTAATTGGGATTGCTTTCTATATCACGGTTGCAGTCACGCCAACTTCCAGGCAAGAAATGCGATTTTCACTGCGTTGGCTGTATGGCGGTTTCGTGATGGCATTACTATGGGGATCGATTCAAATTAGCTATATTCTCTTTTATACGCCTGAATTTTTTGCTTTTATTGAGCATTTACAGGGTTTCATCTCGGTGAGGGGATTGTTCGAAACGCGCATTTCAGGAATGACGTATGAACCAAACTGGTTCGCAGAACAAATCACCTTTTTGTTGATGCCCTGGCTGTTCGCGGCGGTGCTATCCAACTACACAGCCTTCCGTTGGCGATTCCGCTGGCTGACCATCGAAATGCTGCTGTTGGCTTGGGCATCCATTGTGTTGATCTATACTTATTCGCGTACGGGTTATGTGCTTTGGTTTGTGCAGTTGATCTTAGCCTTCTTATTCAGGCCGCGCAGAATCTCTGAAATGGGAAAATCATGGGGACTGATTGCTAAACGAGTGTTGCAGGTTGGAGTTTTGGTTGTTGCAATTGGATTGGTTGTATTTGTCGCTGGTTCAAGGAATCCATATTTTTCCCGCCTATGGAATTATTTTAGTGACGAGGACGCAGTCGGCTCCTATATTCAATATATTGCGGTCAGCCAGCGTATAGCCTACTGGGAAACTGCCTATCACATTTACGAAGAATTCCCGTGGATGGGTATTGGCCTGGGAAATTACACCTTTTATTTTGAAGAAAAGCTCTCTGACCGCCCCTTATTTCCCACACCAGAGTTACTTCGCAAGTTTACTCCAGCCGATGGCAGTAACAGAGTGGTTGTGCCCAAAAATTTTTTTGTGCGCATCTTAGCTGAAACTGGGTTATTGGGGACTGCGGCATTCCTGGCTTTTTTGGTAGCCGTTTTGGGTTGTTCGCTCTATCTTTATATGGCATCTCACCCCGAAGCGCGCTTCTTGGGTCAGGCGGGTCTTTTGAGTTTAGTGGTTTTTCTAGGAGTAGCTTTTTCGGTTGATTCTTTTGCATCCCCAAATATGTGGGTGCTGTTTGGTTTAATTACGGCCAGCGCGCAGATATTTTCTCAACCCTCGGCGATTGAATATGGTTAAGAAAAATTCTCCTGAAAGAAAGGCACTGCTTGTTTTCCTTGTCATTGGGATCATCTATTTCGTGTTAATGATATTCCCCAATTTCACTGGCGCGAAGGACATCAACATGCTCTCCATCTTCGAGAAGGATGAATTCGCCCAGATCAACCATGTAGTGCGCATGTTAAAGGCGGGGGAAAGTTTGTATGATACTTTGCGGCGTTTCTTTGTTTATCTACACTATTTTTACGGCTATCCGTTCTATCTCTTTTCTGCGGTTTTGGTGTTTCCCTACCGGTTGTTTGTCGGTGTTGAATGGGGCAATAATATCTCGGTGCTCATGCTGCTTTTGCGCCAATTGGTCAATGTGTTGCCAATGATTGTTTCTGTCGCTTTGATGGTAGAGCTTCAAACCCGGCGTAAATCTCTCTTTAAAGCTTTAGGGATATTCCTGTTTTTGTTGGCTATTCCGGCCATAATTCAAAATAACTTGTGGTGGCACCCCGATAGTTTAGCGATCTTATTGGTGACGTTGATTTTTTTCTTTATCCAGAAGGATACGTTCGATTACGGAAAATACTTCTTCATTGCAGCCTTTGTTTGCGGCATTGCCTTCAGTGTTAAGTATTCGGGCGCATTCTTTGTTTCAGCCATTCCGGTTTATCTCATATGGGGTGTCCTTACTAAAAGAATAACTATTCGACGGTCTGTAGCATTAGCGATTTCTTTCGTTGTGGTAATGATCCTAGGATTGGTGATTTCAAATCCATTGCTGCTCATCCCACAGGAGAGGGTTGAGATCATCGCCACTCAACAACTTCAGTTTGTGCAAACTCGTACAGGGTATTACACGGTTAACCCCGACTGGAATTTGACCGCTGAGAAGATCAATCGTATTGTTTGGCCCTATTATGCCCAATGGTTTACACTGATTATTATGCTTGCGGGATTAATCAAAGGGATTGTCAATCCTCGGTTTCGATTGCTCAATGTAATGATCTTCATGTATATTTTGCCGTACCTCCTTACTGTGGGTACGTCGTCGATAAGACCGCTCTATTTTTTGCCATTGATCATCCCTCTTGGGTCGAGTCTGGTGCACCTTTTTCCAGACCGTTTTTCTTGGGGCAAAGATATCTGGAGACAAGCAAACCTTCAAAAAGTGAACCAGCTTATCCTTCCTGTGGTTTTGTTAATCCTGCTGCTGGTACAGTTTGGTCTCTATGTGCAGAAGGATATTCAAATTTACACTGATACCTTGCATCGTGAAGCACGTTCAGAGAGCATTGACTTCTATCAAGATGTCGAACAGCTTTTGGTAGCTCAAGGTATGGCGGAACAGGAACTAAAAATTTATCGAGATCCAACTGCATATGTACCACCCAAGCCCAATTATGATGTGCTGATGAAGTGGAGATTGGCCTCGTATGACTATGTCAACCAACATCAGCCTGATTTGCTTTTGCTTGAGATGGTTTATATTCTAGAATTTATAAAACCGGATGCAGTTGAAAATGCTGTTGACCCCGGAGACATGCTGGCATGGCAGCAATTCTACGGGGATGCCTACGAGAATCAATTGGAAGGTTACAGTATTTTCTACCAAAATGATTTTGGGCTGGCTTTGATACGAGAAGATCTGGTTCTGTGGAAATTGCCGTGAGAGACTTCACATTTGTGCCCCAAATGTGGTCCCTTATACGGTGATTCCTCGAGATCAGATGATCTTCTAAAGAGGTGCTAATTTATGTACAGTAAAATTCTGATTATTGAAAAAAGCGAAAATGAATAATACCCTCATAGTAATTCTCGTTATTTTGATATCAACGCTCTTATGTTGTTGTATGTGCTTTGTGCTCGTCGCAGCTGGGGGATTGGCCGTTCAATTTTTTGAGAATGGCGATATTTCTTGGGATGTAGAGCTTGGCCCACCAACGGAAACGCCCATTGTTCTACGACCTACGGTTCAACCCACAGAGCAAGCCGAAGTTGTTGAACAGGGTACTCCTCAGCAAGTAGAATACCCTGGAGATGGCCCCGTTCCAGTGGATACCTTGCGCACTTTGGAAGATGCAGTCATTCCACCCAATGACCTCAGAGATTTGGCCAAACGTCTTCAAGGGATAGAGAATATACCTCTTACCGTGGATGCGCCCGTATTTCCTCTGCAGGTGGGCGATAAAGATGTCATGTGGGTTACGAATGTGGATACCAATGAGAATTCCCAGATTGATGTCACGTTGCAATATGTCACAGAGCATGTATATTTTTGGATCGAAGATGGAATTTCTTTTGATGAGAACATTCTGGCGGAATTGGTAGAAACTTTCGAGGCGGAGATCTATCCCACCACGCGGAAATTCTTTGGTAGTGAATGGTCGCCTGGTGTCGATGGTGATCCACACCTTTACATCATTTACGCTGATGACCTTGGTTTTGGTTTGGCCGGGTACTACTCATCAGCAGATGAGAATCACCCGCTCGCACACGAATACTCCAATGCTCATGAGGCATTTGTGCTGAATGCTGATAATCTGGATCTCTCAGGAGATTTCACGCTTGGGGTATTAGCACACGAATTCCAACACATGATCCACTGGTATGGCGATCGTAATGAGTCTTCCTGGCTCAACGAAGGTTTTTCAGAACTGGCATCGCATCTCAATGGTTATGATGTGGGCGGTTTTGACTATCTATATACCAGCGATCCCGACTTGCAGTTAAATGATTGGCCCAACGATTCTAGTGCTACTACGCCTCACTATGGGGCGGCTTTTCTGTTTGTCGATTATTTCTTAGATCGCTTTGGGGATGATGCCACAAAAGCCTTGGTCGCTCACCCCGAAAATGGCTTGGCCAGTGTTGATGCTGTATTAACTGAAATGGACATCGCAGATCCTTTGACGGGCGAGGCCATATGGGCGGATGATTTGTTCTTGGATTGGGTTTTGGCCACTTATTTGGATGACCCCTCGGTTGCCGATGGCCGCTATAACTACAAGAATTACCCTGCATCACCAACAACATCTCCCACAGAGAGCATCTATTCTTGCCCAACTGAATCCTTGACTAGAGATGTGCATCAATTTGGAGTAGATTACATTCGCATAGCCTGTTTTGGGAATTTCAATTTGCACTTCGAAGGCTCGGTTCAAGTGGGTGTGCTTCCACAAGAAGTGTATTCCGGTGAATATGCCTTTTGGTCTAATAAAGGCGACGAATCCGATATGACCCTAACGCGCGAATTCGATTTCAGTGATCATGTGGGTTCGCTCACTCTGACTTACTGGACCTGGTACGATCTCGAAGAAGATTACGATTACATCTATTTGGAAGCATCAACCGATGGTGAGAATTGGCAAATTCTCACTACCCCATCGGGTACGCCAGAAGATCCCTCGGGGAATAGTTTCGGTTGGGGCTACAACGGCCTCTCGGGCAGCGATGGAATTTGGATCCAGGAAGAAATTGATATTTCTCAATACAGCGGTCAAGAGGTACAGTTGCGTTTTGAATATATTACCGATGCGGCAGTTAATGGGGAAGGACTCTTGCTTGATGATATTGCAGTACCCGAAGTTGGATATTATACCGACCTCGAAGCTGATGCTGGTGGTTGGGAAGCGGCTGGCTTCGTGCGCATACGTAATCTCCTGCCGCAGACCTATCGATTGGCGTTGATCAAAGTAGGTGATACTACAGAAGTTGAATTTATCGAGCTAAGTGCTGATAACGTAGCAGATATCCCCCTGGAAATTGGCGATGAGGTTGATGAAGTGATTTTGGTTGTTACTGGTACTACCCGCTATACCCGTCAGAAGGCAGCTTACCGCTTTGAGATTACCCAATAAAAAGACAGGCTCCATTGTGACGAGCCTGCCAAAGGAATCAAATCCCGACACACCTAGTATGTCGGGATTTTTATTTGATCGAATTCTTATTGGGTTTGACGTAGTGCTGCCAATTGTTCTTCAAGTTCAGCGCGACGAGCCTGTGCAGCTGTTTTGACCTCATCCTGGATTGCTTGAACGCGTGTCTGAAGTTGGCCGCGTATCTCATCACCAGATGATGGCGTCAGCAATAAAGAGATTGCTGCACCAATCACAGCACCGATAGTAAACCCAAAAAGAAAATTCATTGCCCGCTTCATAAACATCTCCTTCTTGTAGATTCGTTGATTACCATGCACTTGATATTATAATTGACAAATCGGATTTTCGAGGAGAAACCAATGCATCATCCATTTTCTTCCATTTCAAGCGAAAAACTGTGGCGATATTTCTGGCCTCTGGTTGTATTAGCGGTGCTGACCATGGCTGTGTTGAATCTGGCTGGAGCGCCATTGACGACTGATGCTGCACCTGCGGGGATTGTCTCTTATGAATTTGCTGGCAATGTGACCCAAGCCGAGAATATTCTTGCCAGTTGGGACAGTGTAGCCAGAGAGCGGGCGGCTTTTGTGCAAGGCATGGATTTTTTGTTTATCCCAATCTACGCCGGTGCGAT
The DNA here is from genome assembly GCA_964419495.1 of uncultured Anaerolineales bacterium. Lineage (GTDB taxonomy): Bacteria > Chloroflexota > Anaerolineae > Anaerolineales > UBA11858 > NIOZ-UU35. Next base: position 52,968 of record CAYQQX010000001.1, on the reverse strand, counting down.
TGCTTTAGGCTGTATCATGGCTTCGAAGGTGCTGCTTGATAGAGGTTGGGGGCTGGCTTCTATTGGCACTCTGCTGGCATGGTTAATTTATTTCGCTGGCCTGTTAGATGTTGTCGAAAATATTGCCTTGGTGGTTATGTTGTTTGGGACTCCTGCCAACCCTTGGCCCCAGATTGCCTACTGGTGCGCAGCCCCAAAATTCTTTTTCGTGGCATTGGGTTTTTTGTACTCATTACTGGGTGGTATTAGCTATCTATTTATGCGCAGAAATTAGCATTTGTTTTAAGTACTTATATTATTATGGACACCCAGCCAACGCCTAAAACCAAGCAGACTGTACAAAAGGATTTTCCCATCCGATTGTTGTATGGCTGTCTTGTTGCTTTGCTCCTGACCTTTGCGGGTACATTGGGCGCGCTGGCTGGTTATCAAGATGGGCAGCGGCAGTTAGCGGCTCGGGGGAGTGGGAGCGATGCCAATCTGGTTCAAGAGCAATTCGATTTGGGTATTCAAGATTTTGAAGCTGGACGTTATGATCTCGCTCGGCAGCGTTTTGAATATGTGGTTGCCTTTTCCCCTGATGATTATCCCCTGGCATGGGATCTCTTGGGAGATATTTTAGCCATTCTAAACGCAACCGCCACATTTACTCCAATCCCACCAACTTCAACGTCCACACCAACCATAACCATCACCCCCACCAGAGATCTCAGCGGTGGCGATTCGATCCTGAGTAGAGCACGCTCCCTGATGAGTGCCGGAGATTGGGATGGTGCTGTTGAAGCGCTGGTCGTGTTGCGCAACGAAGAGTTAAATTACCGTGCTGTAGAAGTCGATGGTGTAATGTTTGCCGCGCTTCGCAATCGCGGTGAGCAAAAGATACTCATCGTGGGAGATCTTGAAGGTGGCATTTATGATCTCACACTGGCTGAAAAGTTTGGCCCGCTGGATTATCAAGCCACGGTTTATCGCGACTGGGCCAGACTCTATCTCTCAGCACTAGGGTATTGGGAAGCTTATCCTGAACAAGCGGTGAAATATTTTGGCCAGATTGCGGCCGCCGTACCAGGCCTGCGTGATGGTTCGGGATGGACTGCTGGCGAGAGATATCGTCAATCGTTGATTCACTTAGGGGAGAAATTGGCATCTGAAGAGAAATATTGCGAAGCCCAAGTTCAATATGAGTTGGCATTGGCCTATCGGCCTGTAGAAGAAGTTGCCCAAACACTTACGCAAGTTGCCTTCATCTGTTCTCCGCCCACCTGGACTCCAACGCCTTCCCCAGTACCATCGGGAACCGCAACGATCACACTTACGCCCACAATAGGTCCCTCACCAACCAGAACGCCTACACCATCCAATACATCCAACCTGCCAACGGCGACATTCACCACAGGACCAAGCGAAACCCCAACGAGTATGACAGCCTCTGAAACACCAACCCCAACAGAGACTGAAACAACCATTTCATCTCCAACGGAAACTTTTACCTCTGCACCTGCCCCAACCGAAACCTATACTCCTTTGCCCACCAATACCTTTACATCTGTACCTGCTCCGACAGAGACATATACCCAAATTCCCACGGAGACCTCGACACCCTAACTGATGAAATCCGATAAGCAGGATCCTGAACCAAAGAAAAAATCCAAGGAGCGCTCCAAGTTATTACAAGGGTGTCTATTGGGGATTCTGTTGTTGATTACTATGGTTTTCGTGGGCGGGACTTTGTATGCAGTCACCAGAGAATTGATTCTTTTTGAGGCCCCACCTTTACCAACCTCGATCCCGGAATTAGTTCTTCATCAGCCAACAGAGACTGTTGAAGGAGTTCCATCTCCCACATTGGAAATTGGTCAGCCTACGATTCTGCCAACGCCTCTGAGCACGCCATTTCCTGAATCAACGTTGACGCCCTGGGATGGCAAAGAGCGCGTCACAGTTCTGGTTATGGGCGTAGATTACCGCGACTGGATCGCCGGAGAAGGCGCTGCCCGCTCAGATACCATGATGCTGATGACCTTGGATCCGGTCACCAAAACGGCAGGATTGCTTTCGGTGCCGCGTGATCTCTGGGTAGGAATCCCTGGGTATATTCATGCTAAGATCAACACAGCACATGCAGTTGGCGGCCCCAGCTTAGCGGTCAGGACCGTCGAGTTGGTGATCGGTGTGCCCATACATTATTACGCGGTGGTGGATTTTGGCGCCTTTGTGCGATTCATTGATGAATTAGGTGGTGTCAAACTTGATATTCCTGAGCAAATTGAAGTTGACCCTATTGGTGATGAGAACAAGATCATCAGGCCGGGCGTGCAGACTCTGCCTGGAGATTTGGCTTTAGCCTATGCTCGAAATCGCAGCGCGGGCGATGGTGATTTTGGTCGCTCTCGGCGGCAGCAGCAAGTCATCTTGGGTATACGCGACCGCATCCTAGATTTTGAGATGCTGCCCACTTTGATCGAGAAAGCGCCAACCCTTTACAGAGAGCTTGTTGGTGGTGTGAATACCAATATGCAGTTGGACGAATTGATTAAGCTTGCCGTATTAGCGGCACAAGTCCCTGATGGCAGCATTGCTTATGATGTGATTGATACCCGACATGTGGCCTTTGGTTGGTCGCCGGATGAATTAAGCGTACTGGTTCCTTACCCTGACAAGATTCGCGTACTACGAGATGAAATATTTGCCCAATCGGGCGTGCTTGGTCCCCTTGCTCAAGGCAATGATCAAGAGCGAATGGCATTAGAAGGTGCCAGCATCTCAGTGCAAAATGGCAGCAGCGATCCAAATATCGCCAGACGCACGGCCAATTATCTCACTTCTCAAAGTGCAAGAATTACTGAAGTTGGTAATGCCAATGAAAGTTATCCGTTCACGACAGTGATCGACCATTCTGGTCGCCCTTATACAATTCAGTATCTTGTCTCATTATTGGGAATTGAAGGCCGCTATATATCTTACAAATACGAACCCGGACATCCCTTTGATGTTGAACTCATCATTGGAAATGACTGGGTATCCAAGTTCAATTTACCTTAAAATAAGTGCATTATGATTGATCCGAAATTTCCTCTCATCGATTTACATCGCCATCTCGATGGCAGCGTTCGTCTCGAGACCATCCTTGATCTGGGACGCCAGCACAACTTGCCCCTGCCTGCCTGGGATGTGGAAGGTTTGCGCCCCCATGTCCAAATTATGGAACCGCAGCCAGGTGTGATGGCCTTCCTTGAGAAATTCGAATGGATGGTTGGTGTTTTAGTCGATTATGATGCTTGTCGACGCATCGCCTATGAAAATGTTGCCGATGCCTTGAGCGAAGGCTTAGATTATGTGGAGTTGAGATTCAGTCCATGGTTTATGGCTGAGCCTGGAAAGATAGACCCAGCTGGCGTTGTGACAGCGGTAGTTGAAGGCGTACAACAGGGAAGGCGGGATTATGATATCAAAGTAAACCTGATTGGTATCATAAGTCGCACCTATGGAGGCGAGGTGGGTAAACAGGAATTGGATGCATTGCTCACGCAGCAGGAGCACATGGTAGCCCTTGACCTTGCAGGAGATGAAGCCAATTTTCCAGGCGAATTGTTCGTAGAACATATCAATCTGGCGCGCGACGCTGGCTGGCAAATCACTGCCCATGCGGGGGAATCAGCCGGCCCCGAGAGCATCTGGCAGGCTGTGGACGGCTTGGGTGCAGCTCGAATTGGTCATGGAGTCAGCGCTTTACAGGATCCAAAACTGATGGATTATTTAGCCGAAAAGCGCATTGGGATCGAAGCCAACCTGACCAGCAATGTGCAAACCATGACCGTACCCGATTTGCCCAGCCATCCCATGAAGGCCTTCTTAGAGCATGGTTTGTTGGCGACACTCAATACCGATGATCCTGGCATCAGTGCCATCGACTTGCCTTACGAATATGAAGTTGCTGCTCCGGCAGCGGGTCTTTCAGTTGAACAAATTCATCAGGCGCAGCGTAATGCCCTCGAGGTTGCCTTCCTCTCAGAGCAGGAAAAAGAGATATTGCGCTCGAAGAATAAATAACTCAAGTTGCCACTGATTGGTGCAACATCCTGAGCGAAGACGCCATTTACCAGCCTTCGACTACCACTTCGACACCCTTCGACAGGCTCAGGATTCAGCTCAGTGTCCGCTCAGGTAGTTTTTGGCAAAATTCTCTCATTTGGGCGTTGCAGTCGAAGGTTAATTGAATTAGGTAGCCGCTTAGGTTAAATAGTACAGATTCTGATCTTCTTAGAATTTACTGACTTGCAACTTTATCCCCTTTACGGCATAATTAATTCGCCGCCTGGATCGCATCATGCGACCGGGACGGATGCTAGCCACTAACTGCTAACCACTGACCACTTCTCCACCAGGCCCCTACCAAAAGGAGGGTACCTTGTCCACATTACCTGTTGATTCCCCACGAACACGAAAAAAAATAACCACACGATCGTTCCGCTTGAAAAAGCAGCGTGGTGAGCCGATCAGCATGTTGACGGCTTACGATTACCCGACCGCCCTGGCTATCGACCAGGCAGAGATTGATTCCATCCTGGTGGGAGACTCACTCGGGATGGTAGTTCTGGGTTATGAGAACACCCTTCCCGTCACGATGGAAGATATGCTGCATCACAGCCGGGCTGTAGCACGCGGGGCAAAATATGCCTTGTTGGTGGGCGATATGCCATTCATGTCTTATCAGGCCAATGTAGCAGATGCCGTGCGAAATGCAGGGCGATTCCTGCAAGAGGCGGGGATGGATGCTGTCAAGCTCGAGGGTGGTCGTGAGCGAGTTGACGCGATCCGCGCCATTGTGGGGGCTGGCATCCCGGTGATGGGACATTTGGGTTTAACCCCCCAGAGCGTCAACCAGTTTGGCGGATTCCGCGCCCAGGGTCAAACAGCGTCAGCAGCAAAACAACTTCTTGACGATGCGCTAATGCTCCAAGAAACAGGCTGTTTCAGTATGGTGCTGGAATCTGTGCCCGTGCGTTTGGCTGAATTAGTATCTCAACAGTTGGAAATTCCAACCATTGGGATTGGTGCTGGTGTAGGGTGCGATGGACAGGTGTTAGTCACGCACGATTTGTTGGGCCTTTTCGACCGTTTTACACCGCGCTTCGTAAAACGGTATGCCAGCTTGCATGAAGAGATGAACAAAGCCTTCTCTGCTTACAAATCTGAGATCATTGAGAAGTCTTTCCCCACCGAAGAGCATACCTTTACGATGAAAGATGATCAATGGGACGCATTGCTCCAAGAAATTGGAGTGCACGCATGAAAAAATCAAATGTTTTGATTGTAGGCACGGGTGCATTAGCCAACTTATTTGGAGCACACTTGGCTGCCAGCGGCACATCCATTAAGATGTTGGGCACCTGGTCGGAGGGTCTGGCGGCTTTACAGAGGAATGGGATTCAATTTGAAAAACCTTCAGGTGAAATAATCTCCTATCCCGTTTTGGCAACAAACGATCCCCATGAATGCCTGGGAGCCGAGCTTGCCTTAGTGCTGGTCAAGGCCTGGCAGACGGAGCGGGCGGCGGCTCAATTGGCCGAATGCCTGGCGCCAAATGGTTTTGCCCTGAGTTTGCAAAATGGCCTGGGTAACCGAGAGATTTTGACCAAATATCTGGGAGATATGCGCGTGGGAGCAGGAGTCACCACCACGGGTGCAACCCTGCTGGGGCCAGGTCATGTGCGTCCCGGTGGGGAGGGGATGATATCTTTGGGAGCGCATCCCCGACTCAAATCAATGGTAAATCTCATAGAACAGGCAAAATTTGAAATCGAAATTACTAAAGATCTCGATTCCTTAATATGGGGTAAATTGCTCATTAACGCAGCCATAAACCCGCTGACTGCCTTGCTGCGCATCCCCAATGGCGAACTGCTTTCCAGGCCATCGGTACGAAATTTGATGACCAAAACAGCTTGTGAAGTGTTTGAAGTAGCGTCAGCCCAAGGTGTGCGGCTGCCCTTCGATGCCCCGGTATCGGCCGCAGAAGATGTTGCCCGCCGAACTGCGGCAAATTGTTCCTCGATGCTACAGGATGTTAACCGTGGCGCCCCAACCGAAATTGACGCCATATGTGGGGCGGTGGTGGAATCTGGCCAGAAATTCAATATCGATACACCGGTCAATCACAGTTTGTGGCGGCTGGTGAAGTCGATGACTACTGGTAATACACCGCAATAAGGAGTTTTATATTAAAAACCTGGAACGCAGATGAACGCTGATGTGCTTTGAAGACCTTTGGGTAGAGTGCTAAAAAACCAACAATTAACTCCGCGGTCTCTGTGTGCTCTGTGGTTAGAATTGTAAGTAACATTCCCTCATGAAACTTTGGAATTATGAAAACTGTTGTAACGATCTCTGAATTGCGCGCCGCGCGCCTTGAGCTCGCTGAGCCAGTAGGAATTATCCCTACAATGGGATATTTGCACGAGGGGCACCTTTCGTTAGCTAAACGAGCCGGTGAGGAATGTACCTCGGTTGTGGCGACGATTTTTGTCAACCCCACGCAATTTGCCCCCGAAGAAGATTTGGATTCGTATCCCCGCGATTTGGATCGAGATTTGGCTCTCTTAGATAAAGCTGGTGTGGATTTAGTATGGATGCCGACGCCTGAAATTATGTATCCGGAGAATTTTCAAACTTGGATCTCAGTAGATAAATTGACGCAATTGCTCGAAGGTGCCAGTCGCCCTTCTCATTTCCAGGGTGTCACTACAGTGGTAGCAAAATTGTTCAATGGGGTGCAGCCGCAGAAAGCCTATTTTGGGCAAAAAGACGCCCAGCAGGTTGTGGTCATCCAACGTATGGTACGGGATCTTAATTTCCCCATCGAAATCGTGATTTGCCCAATTGTGCGTGAATCCGATGGCTTGGCCATGTCCAGCCGTAATTCTTATTTAAACTCTGACCAGCGTCAGGCTGCCACGGTTCTCAATCGCTCGCTGAACGCGGCGAAAGAAGCTTTTGAATCCGGTGAGCGTCAGGCTGAGAAGCTGCGAGCGATTGTTACTCAGACTATCAATGCCGAGCCGCTGGCTCAGTTGGAATATATTTCCTGCGCCCATCCAGAAACTTTATTAGAACTCGAGGGCAATATTGAGAAGGCTCTACTTTCGATGGCTGCGCGTTTGGGTAAAACTCGATTAATTGATAACATGGTGATTGGAGATTAGAAAATAGAAGTTGGAAATTAGATAATGGGTATTGGCGTTCCAATTTCTAATCTCTAACATCCAATCTCTAGTTTTCTCTCAACCGAATTGGAAAATTATGTTACTAACTATCGATATCGGCAACACAAATATTACATTAGGATTATACGAAGGGGAAACCCTCGGCCCACGCTGGCGCTTGGCGACTAATCACGAACGTATGCCAGATGAGTATGGTCTGCAAATTGTCGGCTTGCTTGAGCATGGGGATTGTGTGCCAGAGAAGATTTCTGGAATCTGTATGGCCTCAGTTGTCCCTCCTATTACGGCCAAGATCACTCAGGCATGCCGGGATTATTTACATCATGATCCCTTGGTTGTCGACGCGGGAGTTAAGACCGGTGTACGCATTCTGTACGAGAACCCCCGCGCGGTAGGCGCAGACCGGATTGTCGATGCCGCTGCTGTACGGAAATTGTATGGGGCACCAGCCTGTGTGGTTGATTTTGGCACCGGTACTACTTTTGATGCGATTTCTGAAGAGGGGGATTATCTCGGTGGAGCAATTGCCCCAGGGATTGGCATTGCAGCTGAAGCACTCTTTACTCGGGCAGCAAAACTGCCGCGTGTTGACCTGGATCGTCCCCCTACAGCGATTGGTCGCAATACTACGCATGCTATGCAATCAGGATTGCTCTTTGGTTATGTTGGCTTGGTTGAGGGCATGGTTGCTCGATTTAGGTCCGAACTGGGTCCAGAGATGAAAACTATCGCCACCGGTGGCTTGGCCGAGATCGTCGCTCGCGAGACCGATGTGATCGATATCATTGCCCCGTGGTTGACGCTGGATGGCTTACGTTTTGTGTGGGAGATGAATCAGTGATCAATGTTCAGTATTCAGTGGCCAGTAACCGGCTCGCGAATCTCCGAACGTTGGATACTGATTACTTCGTATGTCCGATTCTGACTATTTCCTGGAACTTCAAACGCAAACCGGATGGGGACGAGTATTATCCCAATTTACTGAGTGGTGTCGACCTCAGCAAGGCTGGCTGACGCTTGATGTGGGTACTGGTCCCGGGTTACTGCCGACGATATTTACTCAGGCAGGGTGCTGTGCTTTTGGTGTCGATCTTGAACCAGAGATGTTCAAACCTGCGCCTCTGCATTCTGAAGTCGCCGTTGCAGATAGCTTAGATTTACCATTCCCATCCCAAACTTTCGACCTGGTAACTGCCAGTAATTTGCTCTTTTTGCTTCCCCAACCAATCGATGCATTAAGTGAGATGACTCGTCTCGTAAGCGCTGAGGGGCAGATTGCTATGCTTAACCCCTCGGAGTATCTTAATGTAGACGCGGCAACAAAATTCGCCGACCAACGCGATTTAGATGGTTTGGCCCGCGATACGCTGCTCAATTGGGCTGCACGCGCGGAGAAACACAATCAGTGGACAGAATCTCAATTGCGTGTAAATTTTGCCAGTATTGGTTTAGAACTCAGCGAGACGAATACGGCTGTTGGCCCTGGATTTGCTAGATTTGCCCGCGGATCTTTGTCATGGGATTAGCGAGAATTTACTAAGTAGCGAAGCCTGAGCCAAGGATGTAGTTTTCCAATCCTTTGATTTCAGTTTCACGTTCAGAGAGGAGGACATCGACAACGTCTCGCATGGACACCATACCAATCATGGTGTCATTGTCGATGACTGGCAGGTGTCGAATGTGATACTGGTTCATCAGCCGCATGCATTGATCCATCGAAGTATCTGGGGAGACGGTCATCATTTGTTCGGTCATCAGGTCTCGAACAGTTGATTTTTGTGCGGAAAGACCATTCAGCTCACATTTGCGGGAATAGTCACGCTCGGTGAAGATACCAATTATTTTTTCATCTTTGGTTACCATCACGGCGCTGATATTTGCCCCAGCCATAATTTCCAATGCCTTCAGCACAGCATCGGTACTTGCAACAGAAAAGTTTTTTGCGTCCCCTTTTGTGTCGAGCACTTGTTTTGCGGTTGCCATCTATCATCCTCCTTGTTTGTACGAATATTTGATGTGATAATGCGTTGTGACAATAAGTATAGCAAAAAATATTATGAACACACCAAAATTCCCAAACCGCATACCCAAATCAACCTCAGTGGGTGAAAAGGCATCTTTCTCCCGTACGCTGACCGAAGGGGATGTCTCATTGTTCATCGGCGCCACTTGGGATGTCAATCCCTATCATACGGACGATGTCTTCGTCCAGCAGACACCATTCAAGAAGCGCATCGTTCCCGGGCTGCTCACCGCCAGCATGTTGACTCACCTTGGCGGTCTATGGGCGTTTCTTGCAACAGAGATGAAATTCGAATTCCTGGCTCCAGTATACATTGGGGAAACGATCACTGCTGTAGCAGAAGTTGTCGATGCCGATGAAGAACGCGGCTGGGTGCGCCTGAGTTGTCGCTGCATCAACCAGGCGGGTGAGGAAGTCGTGCGAGCGGATGTATCTGGGTTCCCTGGTCAGTTTGAATATTGAAGAAATTGGTTACTCATGTTACGCACACGTAGCGAGGTTTCCCTGGAAATAGGGGGTCGGGGGCGAAGCCCCCACCCCCTATTTCCAGGGAGATTCTCTTTAGCTTGCGTAACATCAATTAGTTATTGATTGAATCCAAATAATTCTAGATTCCGCTATCCATAAAATATGTTCTCTCTTATTTCCAAATTCCTGCCTCTCTTTATCTATCCCGTCGGTTTGATATGGATATTGTTGGCTCTCTCGTTATTACTGCGCAAGAAACCGGGTTGGCAGAAGGCTGCAATAATTCTAGCAATCGCTGTGATTTGGATAGGGGGAAACTCTTGGGTCGCTGATTCTCTAAAATATAGCTTGGAGTGGCAATATTTACCCCCTAAGGAGTTCCCTGAAACCGAAGTTGTCGTAATACTTGCGGGTGGTACAGCGGCACCAATTTATCCTCGCAGTACTGTTGAAGTGGGTGGAGCAGGGGATCGGGTGATTTATGGAGCGCATTTATATCATCAGGGAGTTGCATCTCACCTGCTGGTTTCGGGAGGCAGCGTCCCATACCTTGGGGAGAGCAGCCCGGAGTCTAAACACATGGCTGAATTATTGATCATGCTTGGGGTTCCAGAGGAAGCGATCTGGCAGGAAAGCAAATCGCGAAACACCTTTGAGAATGCCCTCTATAGTTATGAATTCTTGGGTGAAAAGAGAATCGATCGCATCGTGTTGGTCACTTCAGCATTTCACATGCCTCGCTCCGTAATGGTCTTCGAGCAGCAGGGTTTCGATGTTATTCCTGCACCGACTGACTATAGCATTACCGAAGAGAGTTGGGCACGCCTTTGGAAGCCAGATTTCATCACCCAGGTATTAAACTTTTTTCCAACCGCATCAAATTTGAGTAATACGACCCATTCTCTGAAAGAATATCTTGGGTTGATGGTATATACAATGAGAGATTGATACTATGACGATGAATTCGCGAGAAAATATTGTTCACATCTGCACCCAAAGCGATTGGGAAAAAGCGAAGATGATGGGCGAATATCGCGCCGCATCACTAGAAAGCGGGGGTTTTATTCATTGTTCGCGGTTGGACCAAGTTTTGAAGGTGGTCAACAGTTTTTATGCTGACCTGCCCGATTTGGTCTTATTGTGGATCGATGCTAAGAGAGTGGATGCCGAAATCCGCTGGGAGCCCGCAGATGATGACGTTTTTCCCCATGTGTATGGCCCCTTAAACCTGACAGCCGTTGAGCGTGTTTCTGAATTTGTGCCTGATCCCGATGGGGTTTATCGAGAAATTCCAGCACTATAGTTTTTATTTGGTAGAGTTGGAAGAATAGACGTGGGTCATCCCAAATTAAATCTTATGCAAAATTTGTGTGAGATTAATTATCAATCCCCCCTTCCCCAATTCCGAACCCGCAGGCGGGCACCTCTTGTTCGAATTACACCCTAAATACAAAAGACGTGCACTTCTCCCGGCCCGTGGACTCCAATGGTCAGCGTCATCTCGATATCAGCTGTGCGTGATGGGCCGCTGATTAAGGCTACAGAAGCCGCTTCTCTGATCTCCCACAGGTTCAAAACTTGTGGGAGATTTTCGTATATGGTTCTTTCTTGCAAAATGGCGATATGGATCTCTGGTAGTAATGACGTGGATTGGGGAGATCCTGGTCCTGAAGTTTGCACCAGTGTCCCGGTTTCTGCGACTGCGCCCAGGGCGCCAGTCAACCCGGCGCGTAGTTTGGGGTGGGGCGTGTGCTCGATGCGAATGCCACCCTCTTGGAGCGAATCCAATAAACCTTCAGGTAGGTGATTCTGTTCCCAGGCCATGATCTCTGTGATTTGGCGCGCATCCAATATGAAAGCAATTTCGTTCGCCAGTGTATCTGTTGTGCATTGTATGAAATGACCACCCAGAGCAGTGAGTTCATCTTGGAATTTGGAAGTTGGAGATTGGAAATTAGAAATCGGTTTTTGATCTTGTGGTGCTTCTATGTCAGGAATACTCTCCCTTGTTATTCTCTCCGCGTTCTCCGTGTCTCTGTGGTTAGATTTAAACCGTTCTCTAAAGGGGCGCATCGCCGGGCGCGAGAAATCTTTGGAGTAGCCCCAACCTGTAAAAGCAGGCATCTTTAAGTAGTCAGCGCGCGGAGACAGAATTCTGCTGAAAACGGCTGCCAACTTCTGAGCGAGTCTGAAGCGCCATGTTTTCGAAGCAGCCCAGCTAAAGAGTCCTAATCCCCAACGAACGCTAAGCGGCAATCCGATCCCTGGTTCGCTCCCTGCTCTAACTCGCAGCAGCATCTCCGGCAAGTCGATATCCACCGGGCAAGCGTCCTTGCAAGCGCCACACAACGTTGAGGCCTGCGCCAGGTGACCAAATTCAGCCTGTCCTAGAAGACCCGGCGATACTACCGAGCCGATTGGTCCGGGATAAGTTGTATGTTGGCCATGCCTTCCAACGTATGCGTGGCCTCCAAGTTCACGGAAAATGGGGCAAGCATTGATGCAGGCTCCACACCGAATGCACATCAGGGCATCGTTGAGTGGGGTTGTGCGCAGCGCGGAGCGGCCGTTATCTAGAATGATGAGATGGCGTTCATCGGGTCCGTCGATTTCATCGTCTCTGCGTGGCCCATGGATAAGTTGAGTGTATACGGTAATTTTCTGACCCGTTGCAGAACGGGGAAGCAAATCTAGCATCAGGTTCAGATCATCGAATGTGGGAACCAAGCGCTCCATTCCCATCAGGGCGATATGCGTTTTGGGAAGCGTAGTGACCATACGCCCATTGCCTTCGTTGGTGACAATGCACAACGAGCCGCTTTCCGCTACCCCAAAGTTGACACCAGAGAGACCGATATTGGCATCCAAGAAAGTTTCCCGCAGTGCTGAACGGGCAGCGTTGGTCATGGTTGGGATGTCTTCGGTAAAGGGGATACCTAATTTATGGTGAAAAGTCTCTCCCACCTCTTTGCGGCGCAGGTGTACGGCAGGCGTGATAATGTGCGAGGGCGGTTCACCGCGCAGCTGCACAATATATTCGCCCAAGTCAGTTTCCACAGCCTCGATTCCTGCAGCCTCGAGAGCCGCGTTGAGTTCAATCTCCTCGCTGACCATTGTCTTTGATTTCGCGATTAGGGTTTTAGACGTTGATGCACGCTGATCTACGTGGATTGAATTCTTATTATTTATATCTCTGCGCTCTCCGCGTCTCCGCGGTGAAGTATTAGCAATGTCGAGCACAATTTGCCGCGCTTCGGCGGCATCCGCCGCCCGGTGAACGAGGATGCCATTCTTTTCAACGTTGGCGATAAACTGTGCCAAATAAGCATCAAGATTTTGGATGGTTTCGGAGCGCACATCGTGAGCGCGCTGACGCATGATCTCTAAGGGCTCGGATAGAGACTTGAAGGCATTTTGCCGAGCAACAATTCGTTTTTGGGCATTGGCATCCAAGGCTGCTTGTAATACTGGGTTAGCCAGAGATTTTTTGATCTGCGAATGGAAGGGATTCATATCGAATTTTTATTGTTGAGCTCGATCCAATATTTCGGCGATATGTTTGACGTTAGGTTTTTTCCCTTGTCGGTGAAGCCCCCCATTGATATGCAGCAGGCAACCGGTGTCACACACGACAACCGTATCAGCATCGCTGGCCTCGGTGTTTAAAATTTTTCTCTTCAGCATTTCGGCAGAGATTTCGGGATGTTCTACCGAGAATACGCCACCAAAACCACAGCACTCATCAGCGTTAGGCAATACATGTATTTGGGCATCTTTTATGTTCGCCAATAAGGCGCGAGGTTGTTGATCCACACCGAGCCCCCGTAGTAAGTGACAGGATGGGTGGTAGGTGATCTCCCCTGGGAATTGTGTGCCTATGTCTGTGATACCCAGTTCGTCTACTAAAAATTCGGTGAACTCGAACGTGCGATTTGCTAGATCTTGGGCGCGGGGCAACCATTGATGATCATTTGCAAATAGTTCCGGGTAGCCATGACGAAGCATTGCGGCACATGAACCTGATGGAATCACTATCGGGCCGGGAGCATTCTCGAATACTTCGATGGCATGCTTAGCCATCTTTCGAGCATCATCTCGCAAGCCTGCATTGAAAGCAGGTTGACCACAACAGGTTTGATCTTGGGGAAAACCGACGTTAATACTGAGATGATCAAAAACCCGAACCACCGCTTCGCCGATTTGGGGTTGCAATGTGTCTATCAAGCAAGTTACGAAGAGCTGAACAGTTTGAGGCATAAGGTGATAGTTGCAAACATTAGACTGTGGTTTCTTCTCTTATTGTATCGCCCGCATGCGTATTGCACAAGTGAACTTTGTTAAAAAACTGTCGGAAGTTATAACTCTAATTTGTCATCCAATGTGTTGAATGGTAATATTAAGCCCCTCAATGAAAAGCTGTTTGATAGATTTGCCAGATATTTTTATTGACTTATTACAATCTCCCAGAATTCGGTTCTCTTGCCAGTTCTGGGTGATTTTTCGTTATATTAACAAACCCTATTTCCAAGAGGTTATGAATGAAATCTTTTCGAGCTGAACCTGCTAATCATTTTAGTTTGCCGCGTCGAATTCGACGTTTAGGGGAGTTAGCTTACAATCTTTGGTGGACCTGGAAACCCGAAGCCCAGCGATTGTTCCGTCGCATCGATCAAGATCTCTGGGAGCGAACTTATCATAACCCGGTGCAGTTCCTGCGTCAGATTGAGCGCGCTCAACTGAACGCGGTTGCCCAAGATCGCAATTATCTCGATTTCTATGATCGCATCTTTCGGATGTTCGATCAGTACATGAAGGCTGATGACACCTGGTTTTTGCGAGAACACGCTGATCGCAAGAATTGCCCCATTGCTTACTTCTCAACCGAGTTTGGAATGCATGAAACTTTGCCGATCTATGCCGGTGGTTTGGGGGTGCTCTCAGGAGATCATCTCAAAGAGGCCAGCGATTTGGGATTGCCTCTGGTAGCCGTAGGCTTCCTTTATACACGCGGATATTTCTCCCAACATATTACTGAAGATGGTTGGCAGGAAGCACGTTTCAAGCGCTTGCGTTTTGATGATATGCCCGTTATGCCAATCTTGGATGAAAACGACGACCCATTAACTGTGTCAGTTGAACTCCCAGGACGAGAAGTATTAGCCCGATTGTGGGAGATTCACGTGGGAAGGGTGCCGCTTTACCTCCTGGACACAGATGTGGAAGGGAATACGACCGAAGACCGCGAATTGACCTCTCGCTTATACAACAGCGATTTAGAAGCGCGCATATCTCAGGAAATTATCTTGGGGATTGGTGGCGTGCGAGCCCTACGCAACCTGGGCTATAACCCCGCAGTGTGGCACATGAATGAAGGCCACTCGGCCTTTATGGGTTTAGAAAGATCGCGCGAAATGGTTGCCGCTGGGCATAGTTTCGAGCAGGCCCAGGAGATAGTTCGAAAATCAACCATCTTTACCACGCATACGCCGGTGCCGGCTGGCAGCGATGAATTTCCTCTCTGGCTGATCGATAAGTATTTCTCCAATCTATGGCCAGAATTGGGGTTGGATCGAGACCAGTTTGTCAATCTGGCCCTGCGGGAAATGTCTTGGGGCGAGACCTTCTCTATGCCGTTGTTGGCTTTCCGTTTTTCGGAACGACGCAACGGTGTTTCGGAGTTACATGGTCAGGTGGCCCGTAAAATGTGGAATTTCCTCTGGCCTGATCAACGGGAAGAAGATGTGCCTATTTCCTATGTTACTAATGGAATTCACACAGGAACATGGTTGGCTCGGCGACTCGATCATCTTTTCAGACGCTATTTGGGCCGTGACTGGATGGATCATTTGGATGATCCAGACCTTTGGGATGATGTCGAGAATATTCCCGATGAAGAGCTATGGGTTGTGCGCCGTCACTTGAAACGCAAATTAGTTTTTTATATGCGTGATCGAGCTCGCGAACAGTGGTTGCGCGATGGCGTTCATCCAGTTCAGGTGATTGCTTCGGGCGTTTTGTTGGACCCCTATGCCCTGACGATCGGTTTTGCGCGTCGTTTTGCAACCTATAAACGTGCCAGCCTGATTCTGCAAGATTTGGATCGCCTACTTGATTTGATAAATCGCCCCAACCGGCCAGTGCAGATCATCTTTGCAGGAAAAGCACACCCCAATGATAATCCCGGCAAGATGCTCATTCAAGAAGTCTATCGTTCTGTGAAGCAAGCTGAGAATGGTGGCCGACTGGTCTTCTTGGAAGATTATGACATGAATGTAGCCCGTTATTTGGTGCAGGGTGTTGATGTCTGGTTGAATACGCCTCGACGGCCAAACGAAGCCTCGGGCACCTCGGGGCAGAAGGCTGCCCTCAATGGTGTGCTCAATTTCTCAATCTTAGACGGCTGGTGGCGAGAAGGATACAACGGCATGAACGGCTGGGCCATTGGAGATGAGATCGACCATGAAGATCCGGATGTACAGGATCAGATGGATATCGAAAGCCTTTACGATATCCTAGAAAATGAGATCATCCCGCTGTATTACGACCGCTCAGATGGCAACTTGCCCCGCGAGTGGATTGCCAGATCAAAAGACTCAATCCGCACCCTGGGGCCGCAGTTCAGCATGCGCCGTATGGTCAAAGATTATGCCAATCAGTTGTATCTTCCTGCGATGGAAGATTAAGCAATCAAGATCTAGAATCAACAAGCCCCGACATTCTGATAAGAAGTCGGGGCTTGAACATTATTAGGGGATATTCTTAGGGAGTTGTATCCACCTCATCGATGCCGAACACGCGTGTGCCGGGGTACCAATCCTTCCAGCCAAACCAGAAGGAGGCCGTGCTCTTTATGCGAGTCAGCATTGATCCGCTCAATGTTCCATCGATAGCTTCTCCAGTCAAACCGTCCCAGGTTGAATTTGTTTCATTATCCGTCAGGGTAAGTCCATCTTGAGCCTGGAAGGTCAATGTTTGGCCATCAATTTCTCGATTGAATACAACACCAGTGCCAGTCTCTGCATTGAAGACAACCAGGATCGGCACTTCACCGACGAAATCGTTCACTACAGGGAGGCTGTTCAGCACGCTGAAAGGGTAGGCCGCAGCTTCCCCATTTTGCTCCACGCCGACGACGAACTCTTTGACATGCAAACGCTCATCTAATACAGTCTGACCGATCACGCCAGTGCGTGATGATGCGTAATAGTTATCATAAGGATCTCTATCGCCATAATATCCCTTGCGCAGGGCCAGGGTATCGGGGTGTTTACCTTTCCAATCAACCCAGGTGGTTTGCCAGGCGGGCAGGAATTCCAGTTTTGTACCTTTAAGTTCACCTTCAACGGCTTCGCCGAGTAATTGACTCCATAACGTCTCTGTCTGGCGGTCGTACATCACCAATACATTCATGATCAGCTTGCCGCTGACGCCGAAAGTGTACTCTTCTCCATCAATCATTCGGGAATACACGATTCCCGTAAAGCAAAGCGGTCACCACGTGACGGCGATTTTCTTGCCGCCAACAGTGTCGTTTACGATTTCATGGGAAGATAGCAAGGGGATGGAATAAGCCCTAGCGTCACCGTTGAATTCCACACCGATTATTAATTCATCGGGCGCGTACTCTTCATCTGCCTGACTTGCGTTCAGAAAATCCGGCTCATCGATTGCAGGAATACCGTCGAAGGGCAGTAAGGTTACGATTTCCAACTCGCGCTCCTCAGGCACATCGGGGGCTGTTTGTGTGGATGAAGATTCCGGGTTAGGCATACTTATCGTTTGGGGTGCGACGTTACAAGCAGCCAGGAATACGCTTAGGACTATTCCCAGAATCAACCATTGTGGTCTCATCTTCATTCGTGACACTCTCAGTCGTAATTTTCAAAAGATTTTTCACCAGCTTTGATGGGTACTTTGAGACGATTCTCCCAAGGGGTAAGCGGGCAAGACCAGTGGTCGTTGTAGGCGCAGTAAGGGTTGTAAGCCAGGTTGAAATCCACCAGCAATCTTCCATTTGGCATAACGTGAGGGTCTAAATAGCGACCAGCCCCATAGGTTTCTTTACCTGCTTGTGAGTCAACGAAAGGGACAAAAAAACCGTGACCACTTTCGAAGACTGTCAGCGATGTGGATTCACCTTCGACGTCGAAATGGATCTTGCCGAAGCGAGTGTAGTGCTGCACATCTCCGGTTGAGGTCTGTATTTCGATAGCTTCTTTTTGATCGAACTCGTCGATATCTAGTTCGAAACGCAGAGTTTCATTTTCGTCGAAATAGCTCAACCCATCGAAATTGTCCTTTTGTTCATGGTCAAGAGGACTTTGGGGGTGGTGGGCGAAAAATTCGTCTTTCTCTGCCCTAGAGATTGTGAGATTGGACATTCAAGTGCTCCCATAGTTGTTCTTCTTTTGTGTCAGGTCAGACGATTTCGTTTCTTTTTCTCTTACCTCCATTAAATCCCCGCTAATGTAATCTGTTCGTTGCTAGAATTTAACCGCGGAGTCCGCAAAGGCCGCAGAGAACTTATATTAAAACAAAAAGCTCTGCGATCACCGCGCACTCTGCGGTTAATATGAAAACAAGAATGTTGGGGGTCAAATGCCTCTTAAAACCCAACCACCCCGTTGGGAGGCTCCAGTTCCCGTTGGGGCGGTTTGAGTGTATGAGGAGAATGCAACTATCATTATAAGGTTTTAGATAAGGAGAAGATGAAAAAAAGATAAGGGTAAATTAAAAATTAGATTTGTGGATTATGAGAATGAATCTATGACTTTATCGTCTTTTTAATATCTTTTGTATTGGTCAACAAAAGCTTGAACAAAAATAGCAAACAGCAAAAATCACGAATGGGAGCGAATGATACGAATTGCACGAATGTTTCTGGCATTTTTCAAGTAAAAATTCGTGTCATTCGTTAAATTCTGTAATGGGTAATAACACGCTGAACACTTGTGTCATTCTGAGCGAAGCGAAGAATCCCTTATATGTTCAATTTGTTTGAGCCTTTGCAGGTACAAAGTGACTCGGCCTTTCAGGGATTCTTCGTCGCTTCGCTCCTCAGAATTACAAGGTGAAATGTTCAACATCAATTTACCCATTACAGTCATTCGTTAAATTCGCAGAATT
The DNA here is from genome assembly GCA_964419495.1 of uncultured Anaerolineales bacterium. Lineage (GTDB taxonomy): Bacteria > Chloroflexota > Anaerolineae > Anaerolineales > UBA11858 > NIOZ-UU35. The sequence continues at coordinate 34,128 of CAYQQX010000001.1, read as the reverse complement.
TCGTGATAAGAGATTTGTTCAAGCTATTCCTGAATACTACACTTTTTAATATCTTTCCAAAGGATTGGTCCTTCACGTAAAATGCGTAAATCAGTAGAAGTGCAGTCGACCACTGTGGATGGATGACCACCGGGTGTTCTGCCACCGTCTAAGACTAGCTCGACGCGCCCTTCCAGTTGTGCGAGAACTTCATCCGCTGTAGATGTGTTCTCTCCCCCAGAGAGATTAGCGGACGTCACTGCCAGTGGCCCAGTGATGTCCATTAATGCCAGCGCGTCGGGGTGATCAGGTACACGCACGCCGATAGTGGGCAGTGGACTTAGAATATCAGGGATTTCTGGGAGTTTGGAAAAGATTAATGTCAGTGGTCCAGGCCAGTATCGCTCTGCCAACTTCAATGCGGATTTGCTAGGGTTAATAGCAACTTTCTCGAGGTCACGGGGAGAACTCATCAGCACGGCAATGGCTTTGGTTTGATCGCGTTCTTTGACTTCGAAAAGGCGTTCAATAGCACTAATGTCAAAAATTGCCGCGGCTAGGCCGTAGACAGTATCTGTGGGGAATGCAACCAGTCCACCATTGTTGAGGGTGTTGACTGCGTCATTGATAGCTTGGGGATGTTTTGTGGAAAGGATTTTGGTTTTCATTTCAGGTTTCAACACGGATCAAGCGGTCATGTCCAGCTAAATCTGGGAGTAATTCAACATTGGCATCTGGAAATGCTTCCTGAGCCAAACACAGGGCAGCGATGCCCTGGGACGCATCGATCTCCAAGAGTAGTAGTCCTGTAGGGGCTAAATGTTGAGGGGCTTGTTTCAGCAACTCCCGAATGGTATTCAAGCCATCGGGCCCACCATCTAAAGCCAGGGTGGGTTCGCGGCCGTATACTTTCAGCGAGTGTAAAGTAGTCGTTGGGATGTAGGGGAGGTTGGCGCAAATTAAATTGAGTGAAGAGTGGATGGTGGAAAGTTGTGAGAAAAGATCGCTTTGATCGAATTTAATTTGATTGGCCACGCCATGCATATTGGCATTAGTACCAGCAATTTCAAGGGCTTTTTCACTGATGTCAGTCCCAATGACTTTTAAGTTATTTATATGTTTTGCTAGGGTTACGGCGATACAGCCTGAACCCGTACCGATATCAGCGGCTGATCTGCAATTGGGATGTGCGCGCAGCCAAGTCAGTGCTTCTTCTATGAGAAGTTCGGTCTCAGGGCGGGGGATGAGTACGGCAGGTGAAACGGTGAATTCTAAACCGTAGAATTCCCAATGCCCGATTACGTAAGGCAGTGGCGTTCCAGTTTCTAGTTGGGATAATGTTTGGGAAAGAGCAGCTTGTTGCTCAGACGAAAGATCGGCTTCGGGGTGCGCCAGAACCCAGGAGCGCGGCTTCTCTAAAATGTGAGCCAGCAGCACCTGGGCGTCGAGTGAAGGGGTGTCGCTTTGAAGGCTGGTTATTTTCTGTGCCAGGTTGAGAGCGTCAGAAATTATCAATTTTCAATTATCAAGTCCTGCAGCTGCTAGACGCTCAGCCTCGTCTCGGGTAGTGAGTTCTTCGATAAATTCATCGATATCGCCATCCATGACAACGGGCAAATTATGGGAAGACAGATTGATGCGGTGATCGGTTACCCGAGATTGGGGATAGTTGTAGGTGCGAATTTTTTCCGAGCGTTCACCGGTGCCAATCTGAGATCGACGGTTCTCTTCAATTTCGGCACGGCGCTTGGCTTCTTCCATCTCGTACAGCCGTGCTTTCATAATGCTCATGGCGCGCATGCGATTTTGTAATTGAGAACGTTCATCCTGGCATTGAACTACGATGCCTGTGGGAAGGTGAGTCAGCCGTACTGCAGTGGAGTTCTTTTGTACGCTTTGCCCTCCTGCTCCGGCAGATTTATAAACATCCATTTTGATATCGCGGTCCGGGATGTCGATTTCGACATCATCCACCTCGGCCAGCACCGCAACCGTGGCAGTTGAGGTATGGATACGTCCCTGAGATTCTGTGACTGGCACTCGCTGCACACGATGCACGCCGGATTCGAATTTCAATTTCGAGAAAGCGCCATCACCTTTGATCAGGAATGAGACTTCCTTGAAGCCGCCGACGCCAGTTTCATTGAGCGAGAGCATCTCAGACTTCCAGCCCAGAGAATCGGCGTAGCGGTTGTACATACGGTATAGGTCCGAGGCGAAGATGCCGGCTTCGTCGCCGCCGGTACCGGCGCGGATCTCCATGATCACATTGCGCTTGTCTCGGGGATCTTTGGGTATCAAGAGGGTTTTGATGGCCAGCTCTAAACTGGGGATTTTTTCTTCTAATTCGGCCAATTCCATGGCGGCCAGCTCAGCTAACTCGGGATCATCACCATCTTGTAATGCTTTTGCTTCTTCTAAATTCTCCAGAGCTTTGCGATATTGTGTTGCTTTCTTGATAAGCGGATCTAAGTCGGCGCGCTCCCTGCCCAAATCGGCGGCGCGCTGATAGTTATCGCCGACTTCCATCAGCTCTTTGTTGATTTCTGCGTAACGTTCTTCAATACCTTTTAGTTTGTCAAGTAACATGTGGCGATTATACCATCGGGGACTTGTTCTGCCCTTTGTGTTTCTCTGGAGACAGTCGAAACTTAGGGAATTCGTACCCACCCAGAGGTAGTTGTTGTTCACACCTGTGTGGGGGGGTGGGTGCCAAGTTTGAGCTAAACATTGTCTCCTATGATTTTTCATTATCATCGGGGTAAAAATTTTCACCCAAATAACATCTAATTTTGGCTTGCAACATAAAATCTCCCATGCTATAATTTTTTTAGGATTTCCCCCTGTAATTGGAGTTCAAATAGAAAAAACCGCGTTGATCGCTTCTCTGTTACCCGCGTACACTAGCGCGTGCGTTCAGCAGTGGGGTTAGATTACCAAGCACGCGGATAAGAAATTTCCCTTGGAAAAGAGATATATATGAATGTTTTAGAACTTGAAAAGAAACCCTTACTCGAGTTGCGCCAGATTGCTATGGATTTCAATATCCCCAAAGCTGCTCAACTCAAGAAAGAAAAATTAGTCATGCTTGTTCGCCAGGCTGAAGCAGAACGCGATGGCCTTGAAGTGCGCGGCGGCATATTGGAGATTATGAGCGAAGGCATTGGCTTTTTGCGCTGGGATAATTACCAACCCAGCTCCAACGATGTCTATGTTTCGCAGTCCCAAATCCGACGTTATAAGCTACGCAATGGTGATATGGTCATCGGGCATGTGCGCCCACCACGTGAATCAGAGCGCCATTATGGATTACTTAAGGTCGAATCAGTTAACGGCTTAGACCCAGATGAAGCCATGCGCCGTATGCGTTTCGAGCGCTTGACGCCGATATTTCCTGATAGACGCTTCAACCTGGAAACCGATAAGCATCTTATGGCCACCCGTCTGATTAATTTGATCACACCCATTGGTCGCGGACAGCGTGGTTTGATTGTGTCACCTCCTAAAGCGGGTAAGACAACAATTTTGAAGAATGTGATCAATGCGATTTCAAAACAATACCCCGAAGTAAACTTGATTGTTGCGTTGATCGGCGAGCGCCCAGAAGAGGTCACAGATATGGACCGCTCAGTGGATGCAGAGGTAATTTCATCAACTTTTGACGAGCCAGTGTCCGCACACGTGCGCGTTGCTGAAATGGTAATAGAGCGCTCCAAACGCCTGGTTGAGGCTGGCCGGGATGTGTTCATAGCCATGGATTCAATCACCCGCCTCGCGCGGGCGTATAACTTGGTTGTTCAGCCTTCTGGGCGCACTCTCTCAGGCGGTATTGATCCCTCTGCCCTGTATCCTCCCAAACGTTTCTTTGGCGCGGCCCGAAACATCGAGGATGGCGGCTCCTTGACCATTGTTGCTACTTGCTTGATCGATACAGGATCCCGTATGGATGATGTGGTTTATGAGGAATTTAAGGGCACCGGCAATATGGAATTGCATCTCTCGCGTCAACTGCAAGAACGACGTATCTTCCCAGCCATCGATATTTCTCGCTCATCAACCCGTCGCGAAGAAATTCTCTTGGGGCCAGATATCACTCCACGTGTTTGGTTGATGCGGCGCATGTATGATCAAATGGTTGCTTCGCCTCCTCATGGTGCTGGCATGGATTCAGGGACTGCGGCTGAAGCCATTTTTGATCGCTTGAAGAACACCAACGACAATCAAGAATTCTTGATGACCCTCAATGAGTAGTCGTTTTTGATCGTTTCCACTTATTGGTAATTGAATGATGTCAAATAGTCGCGGCTGGGTTTATTGGCTTAGCTGGATGGTTGCTATTGGATTGATAAGTTTTGCTGGATACCTAGGGTTTCAGCGGCTTTCTGATTATGAAGAAACTGCTTTGGAAATCGAGCCGCAACCAACGATTGTCGAAGTACAACTCCCCAAAGGGGAAGCGCAACTTCCATCCTATTCTGGAGTTGGTGCCCTGACCAATCTTCAACGCAAAGCAATGCTAGACACGCTGATCCCATCTCGGCCGCGTACCAAAATTGTTGAATATACTGTTGATCAAGGGGATTCTGTATTCGCTATCGCCAGCACTTATGGTATTCAGCCAGAAACTGTCCTGTGGTCTAATTACGCCGTTTTGAAAGACGACCCCCACTCATTAGCTCCCGGCATGGATCTCAAAATACCCCCTGTAGATGGTGTTTACTATCAATGGCAGGAGGGAGATTCGCTGCAATCCGTTGCCGATGAATTTGATGTTGATCTCAATGAAATCCTAACCTGGTCGGGCAACCGCCTAGATTTGACCAATCCGGAGGTTGAAGTGGATGGTTGGGTGATGATCCCTGGTGGTCAGCGGGAATTTCAACAGTGGATTGTCCCAGTTCCGGCGCGCGGTTCTGCGGGGGTGTCTACCGGGATGTATGGCGGAGGTGCTTGCCCCGGTGGTTATGATGGCCTATATGGCAGTGGCGCTTTCATCTGGCCGGTGAATAATCAAACGCTTTCCGGTAATGATTATTGGTCTGGACACCTGGCAATCGATATCGGCGTGGTGATTGGCGATCCAATCGTTGCTGCCGATGCTGGCGTGATCATGTTTTCAGGCTGGTCTTCGGGAGGTTATGGCTATACCGTCGCTATCGATCATGGCAATGGCTACCAGACTTTGTATGCCCACCTCAATGGAGTTAGTGTGGCCTGCGGGCAGAGTGTGCGCCAAGGACAGTTGATTGGCTCAGGTGGCAGCTCTGGTAATTCCACTGGCCCTCACTTGCACTTCGAAGTGCGCTTGAATGGTGGTTTTGTAAATCCATGGTATGTGCTACCATAAGTTCATCCACGAAGTTCACGAAGGACGTGAAGATTTCTACAGGAATAATTAATAGGAGTTACGCACTTGAAGTGGAATGCGCCCCCTATTCCTGGCGACACTCTCCCTGAACTGCGTAAATCCTATCATTCAATCCTTAGTACTCTTAGTGCCCTTCGTGGATCCAAGTCAAGGAAATAAAATTTATGTCCAACGATATCCCTGAACCCAAAACAAAAACCTTAGCTGAAACGCAGAACAACGCGGCATGGTTGGCGGAAGAACCCGATGGGGAGACCACCTACCACCTTGAACTCAACAATGTCACCGTGCATTTCTTTGATGAAGAATGGCAGGAGTTTTTGGAGTTGGCACGCACCCTGGCAAAGCAAGCCAAATAGATTGAACCTGCCCCGTCTCAAATTTGGAGAAATATTGACGCGCCAAACGAAGCATGACCGTGCTTTATTTAAATTGAGTGAATGATGCGCATTTGGAATTTGCCCGTAGTTGATTTTATCCCTTTCGATGAACTGGAAGAAGAGCGCCCAGTTGCCCTGGTGACGACCTCGGCAGCCTGGGACACCGTCAAAGATGATCTGAAACACTTGGATATTGTTTGGCGCGCTGATGTTACAGAACCCATCGTCCAGCAATGGGCTAATCTCACCATGGATCTTCAAAAGACTGCACTAGGGGATAGGGAAATGACAATTTATGCTGTTGGTGGGGAATTGCCAGTTGAGTCAGCAAAATATATTGCTCACCACACCAATCTTGAACTTATTTGTCTTCCCACCTGGCTCTCAGCCGATTCTTTCCTGACCAGTACTTCGAGTGCCAGAGCGCAGGGCTCAGTAACGCCTTTGGAAACGAAACCCCCTGAACGCTTGATCATTGATGTGGATGTATTAGCGGTTTCCCCAGCAGAACTGCGGGCCGCAGGTATATGCGATCTGCTCTCAATTGCTACCGCTTTGTGGGATTGGGAGCTGGCTGCTGAAGAGGGGAAAAATCCTGAAGGTATGGAGCTAGTTCCGTGGGCTGCAGATGCAGCACAAGCAATCTTGGATGGCGCTTTAGAGTGTGCTGAGGCGGCAGGAGCGGGAGAAGCTGACGGGTTGAAGCAATTACTGGATTGTATGGCACTCAGCGTACAACTCTGTAACCAAATTGGTCACACTCGGCCTATAGAAGGCAGCGAACATTTCTTTGCATATGCAATAGAGAATTATCTTAGAAAAAAATTACCACATGCTCATTTGGTTGCCACTGGAATATTGTTGATGGCAGAATTTCAAGAACAAGATCCCTATCATTTGGAACAGGCACTTAAAGTATGCCATATTCCCTTGGATACCATCCCTGACGATGCGGTAGGTTTGGCTTTACATGGGCTACCTGAATATGTTGGAAAACATGCTTTCCCATATAGTATTGCCCATGATTTGAAGCTGTAAGAATAAATCATTTTTGGGGATAAATGACAGTCAATAGGAGTAATTGTGCATCCCAACCCGGTTCTTAAAAAGCTCGGTTTTTCCAAGCAAGACCGTGTCGTTATTATCAACGTCTCAGAAATTGGTATGAGCCATGCCAGTGTTATTGCATTTGAAAAGCTATGGGAATTTGGACTCATTTCAGCTGGATCTGCGATGGTGCCATGCCCTTGGTTTTATGAAGCAGCTGCATTTTGTAGAGAAAACCGGGGGATCGATGTGGGTGTGCATCTGACTCTAACCAGTGAGTGGCAAACATACCGTTGGGGACCCATATCAACACGAGATGTGGGCTCGGGGATGATCGATTTTGAAGGATGTTTCTATGGTTCCTTCGAAGAGGCTTTGGACCATGGTGACCCCGAAGCAATTCAGCTGGAATTACGCGCTCAGGTAGAAAGGGCTCATTTTTTGGGAGTTGAGCCCACTCATGTAGATGTGCATTTAGGTTCCTTGGAACACCCAAAATATATGCCCGGATACTTGCAATTAGCTGCGCAATACGCACTGCCGCCTTTGTTGCTTCGCAGAGATGAAAATGATTGGCAAAGGTTTGGATTAGAACCCGAAACTGCTAAATTGGCGGCCCTGATGATTGCCCAAACCGAAGAAATGAGTGTTCCCTTGTTAGATCATTTTAAACACCTAGTATTGCCGCATGTTGTAACTTTGGAAGGGCATATTAGCATTGCAAAACAATCTTTGGATGAGCTAAAACCGGGAATTACACATTTCGAGATTCATCCGGCGATAGATACACCCGAAATACGTGCTATGACCCCTGATTGGGCATCACGAATCGCAATTTTTCAAGTTTTTACGAGTGAAGAATTGAGCGAGTACGTGCAAAAAAGTGGCATTCAGTTGATTGGATATCGCACATTAAAGGAATTGATGCCTTCTCTTTCATAAAGAAAAAACTTTCCTGCCTAATGAGTTTGTAAGGAAAGGCAAAATGTCTTTTGTGATATACTCTAAACATGCCTGTAAAGATCTTAATTACCACAAATATTCGCAGTTTGGGTGAGTTAATGCAGCAAGCGCTGCGCGAAACTGGCCGTTATCGCGCCGAATTAGCTTACGGCAGCGAGCAGGCATTAGAACGCGCTAGGGGGGAACAATTTTCAGTAGGAATTATTGATTTTGGTGCAGTGCCAGATCCCAGAGGCCTGATTGCCGAATTACGTGAGATTTCCCCTAAAATTCGCATTGTAGCCATGCCAGCCAGTGCTGATGAGCAACCTTCCACTGAAGATCGAACGGTTGTTGATACCTGGCTCTCGATGCCATTCTATTTACCAAATCTCATTGAAACCCTTGCGGATATTGCAGGGGTTCCAGATGTTAGCAGCAGTGTGCCCTCGGATTCTGGACAAGTGCCATTCCCCTCCGCATTACCCAAAAGGAAAACTTCTCCGCAACCCGCACCAGAGTGGTTACAGGATGTCAATCGCGTTGCGCAGCATCTTACCAGGCTTTCTTTAGAATCAGCCGCTCAAGCAGCTCTGATTACTCGCGGAAGCCAGCTTTGGGCCTATGCAGGTCAGCTTCCTCAACTAGGGGCCGAGGAATTAGCCCGTGCTGTTGGACATTATTGGGCGCATGACGGCGGCAGCGATCTTGCCCGTTTTATCAGGTTGGATGCAACCCATAGCGAATTTATGATGTATGCAACCAGTTTGGGGGGAGATTATGTGTTGGCGCTGGCTTTTGAGACAGAAATGCCATTTTCGGAGATGCGCTCGCATGCTGGGAATCTGGCTCGAAAACTTTCTACCCCTCCTGTGATTGATACAGCCGCCCGGGAGCTTGATGCTGCGGCTCAACAGGAACCTGTTTCCGAAGAGTTACTGCCAGTTGCTGACTACGTCGAAGAAGACCTTTCTCCTGCGGCTCAGCAGGAAACTGTTTCCGAAGAGTTACTACCAATTGCGGACTACGTCGAAGGAGACCTTCCTCCTACGGCTCAAGAGGAAACTGTTTCCGAAGAGATCCTACCTGTTGTGGACTACGTTGAAGAAGAATTATCTCCGATCCCTACCGATTGGCGACCAGATCAAGATGTTGCTGAGGGACGACAGGCCTTTTTTGAAGACTTATTGGCTTCCATGAATATACCTCATCCGGATACGGTCGAAGTTGAAGAAATAGAGATGTCTCCTCAGGCTGAGCCCCTTGGAGACAATGTCCTCGCTTCGGTTCAGCCTCCCACCATAGAAGTCGAATCCGACACATCCCTTCCTTCTTCAGATGATCTCGAAGCCGCCTTAGATCTCTCATTAACCGAAACCCAGCCAACACAGGTTAGTGAAACTGACACCATAGAACAAGAAAAACCTGCAGAAGTCGAAGAGCCAGTTGTTGTGCTCAAGCCGGGATCGTTGGAACCGGATACAGCTACTTTGCATAATCTCACTTATGCCTGTGTGTTGGTGCCGCGCCTTCCCCAACATCATCTTGTGGGTGACCTGGCAACATTCCTTACGCAGTGGGTTACACAACTCAGCCTGGCTTTTGGTTGGCGTTTAGAGCATCTGGCCATCAGACCGGATTATTTACATTGGATTGCGGTTGTTCCCCCGAATTCCTCGCCCGGCATGATGGTTCACAATATTCGTGAAGAAACATCTCAACATGTTTTTTCGGAATTCCCCCGTTTGGCGCGTGAAAATCCATCGGGAGAATTCTGGACTTCTGGTTATCTGATTGTCAACGGGCGTGATCCTTTATCACGCCAGATGGTACAAGAGTTCATTGGTAGTGTTCGAACCAACCAAGGGGCTCAATAAAACATTTCTACTCCATCTTCTCATAATTCACCGATGCCACCTATCCTATATTTAATCGATGGTCACGCGCTTGCGTATCGTTCCTACTTTGCCTTGACGAAGGGTCAACCGACAGGGCGATGGATTACCAGTGCTGGCGAGCCAACCGCGGGGGTATACGGCTTCACCAGTGTGCTGTTGCGAATCTTAGAGCAAGAAAACCCCGATTACTTGGCGGTGGTTTTTGACACTGGCAAAACTTTTCGGGATGAGATTTACCCCGAATACAAAGCCACGCGCGAAAAAATGCCCGACGATCTGCGTTCGCAGATTGACCGCATTCGAAAATTGATCGATGCTTTTAACATTCCGCGCTTGGAAGAGATCGGTTATGAGGCCGATGATGTCTTAGGGAGTGTTGCCAAGCAGGCTGTGGCTGATGGTTTGGGGGTGAAAATTTTTACTGGCGATCGCGACCTATTGCAGTTGGTGGATGAACGAGTGATTGTCAATCTCCCTGGACGATCCCTGGCTGATGCAAGGGATTACCTGGCTGCGGATGTCGTTGAAAGTCTGGGTGTGCGCCCGGATCAAGTCGTAGATTACAAAGCCTTAATGGGCGATTCTTCAGACAATATCCCTGGTGTGGCTGGCGTAGGGAAGAAAACTGCATCCAAATTGCTCAACGAGTATGAAACACTAGATGGTGTATACGAACATTTGGATGAACTCAGTGCCGGATTAAAAAAGAAGTTAGAAGAAGGACGTGATAACGCTTATCTTAGTCAGAAGCTGGCGGCGATAGTCACAGATTTAGATATTGACCTGGATTTAGACAAAGCTCGCCCAGATAATTTCAATCCCCCGGCTGTGCATGACGCTTTTCGTGAGTTAGAGTTTCGCTCTTTGCTCAAACGCGTCGAAGCTTTAGAAGAGCAATATGGCAAAGCAACGCCCAAGGCTGGGCAGCAGATGCAACTTTTTGGCGAATCACCCAAAGATGTTGAAGAACCTGAGCCAAAAAAGAGTCATATTCAGGTTCATATTGTCGATACACCCGAAAGTTTAAATTTGCTAGTCAAAACTCTTGAAAGTGCTTCAGTAATTGCTTTCGATACCGAAACCACTTCCACGGATCAGATGCAGGCTGAATTGGTAGGGATATCGCTTGCCGTAAACGAAGAAGCAGGGTACTACATCCCTGTGGGTCATCAAGAAGGTGACCAACTGCCTCTCGATCCAGTGATTGAAGGTTTGCGCGGCCCGCTGACCAATGCAGACATTCCCAAAGCCGGCCACAACTTGAAATATGATTTTGTCATGCTAGCCCGCCATGGATTGCAGGTTACTCCATTGAGTTTTGACAGTATGCTCGCTGAGTGGCTAATTAACCCTGATTCACGTAATCTGGGGTTAAAGAATCTCTCTTGGGTGCGCCTTGGTCACCAAATGAAAGAAATTGAGGAACTCATCGGTAAGGGTAAAAAACAGATCAGCATGGCCGAAGTGCCCATTGCCGATGTTGCCCTTTATGCCGCTGACGACGCCGTTGTCGTGCTGCGATTAATGCCGCAGCTAAAATCGGAACTTGAGGCGGCTAAGGCGATGTCTTTATTTAAAGAGATGGAGATGCCCCTAATCAATGTCCTGGCGGAGATGGAGATGACCGGTATAGGGTTGGACGTTGAATTTCTGAAGCGCATGTCCATCGAGCTTGAAACTCGTCTCGTAGAGATCGAGAACCAGGTTTATCAGGCTGTAGGAGAATCTTTCAACTTGAATTCTCCCAAGCAGCTTTCTGAAGCACTGTTCGATAAATTAGGTATTGTGCCCCCTGATGGTTCGCGTAAAACGGCCAGCGGCTATTATTCTACAGCTGCAGGTGTGCTGGAAAGCTTGCGCAAGAAGAATCCTATGGTGGAATTGATCTTAGAGTACCGGGAATTAGCCAAACTGAAATCAACGTATTTGGACGCGCTGCCCCAGCAAGTCAACCCACAAACGGGGCGTGTACACACATCCTATAATCAATCCGGCTCACGCACAGGCAGAATCGCCTCATCTGATCCCAATTTACAGAATATCCCCATCCGTACAGAATTAGGCCGACGCGTGCGTGAAGCCTTTATTGCCAGCCCGGGCAATCAACTGCTGGCAGTCGATTATTCGCAAGTCGAGTTACGCGTTGCCGCTCATATGGCACAAGATAAGGCCATGCTAACCGCTTTCAACAACGGGCAAGATATTCACGCCACAACCGCTTCGGCAGTTTATGATGTCTCTTTGGACGATGTAAACAGCACCCAGAGACGGCATGCCAAGGCGATCAATTTTGGTTTGATCTATGGTATGAGCCCATTTGGGTTGACACGCACCACTGACCTGACATTGGCTGAGGCTGAAGATTTTGTCAGCGCGTATTTTGAGAAATTTCCTGGCGTAAAACAATATCTGGATGGCATTCGGAAATCCGCTGCTGAACAAGGTTATGTGGAAACCCTACTAGGAAGACGGAGATATTTCCCTGGTTTGAAAAACCCTCAGAATATGCAGGTTCGCAACCGTGAAGAACGAGAGGCGATCAATGCACCAATCCAGGGCACCGCAGCCGATATCATGAAGATTGCAATGTTGCGCATGACAACGGCACTTAAAGAAGCAGGGCTATCTGCCAAAATGTTACTTCAAGTTCATGATGAATTAGTGCTAGAATGTCCTGTAGACGAAATCGATGCAGCGGCAGCGGTTGTATCTGAAATCATGGAAACAGCATTTACAATAGATATTCCGCTCCAAACGGATGCCCGCAGTGGATTGAATTGGGGCATTTTAGAACCTTTGAATTAATGCAGCGAGAATTGATATGAGTCAAGAGCAGCGTTATCAACAAGCGATGAATCAGGGGCATACTGCCGCCTGGGATCAGGATTGGAACCGGGCAGCCACTTTCTACGGTCAGGCATTAGATGAGAATCCAGATGATCCCAAAGCGTTATCAAATTTGGCCTTGGCATTCTTGAATTTGCAGGAATTCGAAAAGTCACTCAAATTCTATTTGCGAGCTGCTGAGGTAGCTCCCAATGATCCTGTACCATTGGAAAAAGCTTCCACACTGTATGTGAGCATGGGCCAAGCAGGGAAAGCATCTCAATTGTCTGATAGAGCTGCAGAACTCTATTTAAAAGAGAAAAACCCTGATAAAGCAATTGAGAATTGGTCTCGTTCGATTGTAATGAATCCCGAAAGTTTGCATGCCCATTCTCGGCTGGCGGTAGTTTATGAACGATTAGGGCGGACACAACAAGCAGTGAGAGAATATATTCATATTGCCAGCCTACTGCAGCACTCCGGAAAACAAGAACAGGCATTCGATTCAGTAAATAGAGCTTTGCAGATCGATCAGGGGAATAATGAGGCGCAGCAAGCATTATCGATGCTTCGGGGAGGGACGTTGTTGCCGAAACCTGCCCGCCCCCGAGGGGGAACAGGTCCTCTGAATGAATCAATGTTTAGTAAACCGCGTCAGTTAAGCGCTCAACAGGAAATGATCGAAGAAGATACATCAGATCCAATTGAAGAGGCTCAAAAAGAAGCATTGGCAGCACTGGCAAATCTGTTCTTTGAGCAATCTAGTGAAGAGAAATCATCATCTGGTTCTCCGAGTGGGCTACAGGTGATCATGGATGGTGCTGGCCCCGCTTTTGCTAAGAATGCTGATCGCTCCAAGAGCATGCTCCATTTGGGCTTGGTAGTCGAATTGCTATCCCAAGGCAATATTGATCAGGCAGTGGAGGAATTGAAAGGGGCAGTTAATGCGGGGTTGGATTCTCCCGCGGCCTATTTCAGCCTGGGTCAGATTCAGGCAGGTATGGAGCGGCAAGAGAGCGCAATTAGAAATTTACAGCGAGCAATGTCTCATGTAGATTTTTCGTTAGGATCGCGATTGTTGTTAGGTGATATCTGGTATAAGCGAGGCAAATATAGAGAGGGCGCCGAACGTTATTTAGAAGCATTAAGATCCGCAGATGCACAAGTGGTTTCACCAGAGCATGCTGATGAACTGCGCGAGCTTTATGATCCCCTTATCGAATCTCTATCCCGAGAAAAAGATGAAGATCGTCAGAAACAATTATGTGAAAACATTTCAGAGTTATTGGTTCAACCTAATTGGCGCACTCACATCAGAAATGCTCGACGTCAATTGGGCGATCAGGAGAATGGCACCTTACCAACACCATTAGCTGAGGTTTTGATTGAATCGAGCAGTAGTGGGGTTGTTGTAGCAATGGGCACAGTGCGCAGCCTGGCTCGAGCGGGGCACCTGGGTGCGGCCCTCGAAGAAATTTTATTTGCTCTCCACTATGCACCAACATATCTGCCGTTGCACATCGTTTTAGGAGATTTGCTTGTCTCAAAGGATCGTATGACTGAGGCTTCAGAGAAATTTAGAGTTGTTGCTCGAGCATACAGTATGCGCGGGGAATCTCGTCGGGCTGTCAATATGTTGCGACGAGTTGTTGAGATGGTACCCATGGATTTGGCTTCCAGGGTACAACTCGTTGATCATCTTGTATCTTTTGGACAGATTGATGAAGCAATAGAAGAATATCTCAAACTGGCTGAAGTGCATTACAGTATGGCTGAATTGGGGAACGCGCGTGAACAATATGCCCAGGCCATGCAGCTTGCACAGCAATCTGAATCTCCGATCAAGTGGCAGATCCGCATATTACACCGCCTGGCCGATATTGAAACTCAAAGCTTGAATTGGCGCCAGGCTACTGAACTTTATAAGCAAATATGTGAATTGCGACCTGATGATCGTGATGCCTATCGTAGTATGGTTAGATTATCCTATAACCTGGGGGAGCAGGAACAAGCACTGGTAGCAATGGATCAATACATTGCTCACATGAACAAAATTGGAAACAACAAAGATGTAGTTACGTTTCTAGATGATCTGCTTCAGGAACAACCTGGCCAGGCAATGATATATTATCGTCTGGCCGTGCAACATGAATTGATGGGAGATATTCCCAACGCAGTTAAGTCATTTGATACTGCAGGTGAACTGCTTTTGGATGCAGGCGTCAAAGTGGGTGGGTCTGAAATGATCCAACGAATTATCCAATTGGATCCCCCTGATAAAGAAAAATATCAGAAGTTATTGGAATCTCTCTAACGAAGTTTGACCTTTCAAAAAAGGAAAACATGACACACCCCGAATTTAATATTCTGGATGTATCATGTTTTTTTTGCCCCATCCCCCTGCTTCGCGTCCCCCCTTCCCCATTTCTGTGGAACTGGGAAGGGGGGATATTTACGCAAAAACAGGGTTCCAGCAGCGTTTTGCGCTGCTGGAACCCTGTTTTTGCGACTACAGCGAGAGAGTGGATTCCTCGCACTCTCTCGCTGCCCCGACACTTCTGTGCCGGGGCAGATGTTCTACTAAAAATCAATATATTTCTTAAATTTTGGGTGCTTCATGTTTTTCTAATTGGGGGGAGATTTACCAAATTTGGAAGGATGCCTGGGTTTGATGTTGGATCGTTCCAATGGTGGCAGTTACAGTTATTTCGGCAGTTCCTATAGATAAGCCATTCAGTCGAATTGCCTGGTAACTGAGGCCATTTCGATCTGTTTGCGTCATTCTTCCTTCGATAGTTCCACCAGATGGTAGAGTAATTAGATAATTCAAAAACACATTTTCAATGGCTTTGTAATTCTGGTCGTAAACAATAATATAGAGGGTTTGAGTGGTTTCTGCCACAGAGATTATCGGTTTGTCTACGAAGGCATGTACACGTAAGCGAGATATATCTTGAATGGGTATTCCGATGCCCTGGTTTGGTTGAAGGTGGCGTGTGTTTTCACCCTGGAAATTGAAATAATCAATGCCCAGATCGGCGATAATGATTTTTTCCCCTTGATGAAGTTCTGGATGCCATTCCAAGCGAACACGCTGGAAATATTGCGAAAACCAGCCATTGTGAAGTTCGATATCTGAGATCGGATACCCAAACTGGATTAATCCACCGTTGGCTTCAAAGAAATCTAAGAAATCGTAACAGACTTCAAACTCCGTTTCTGAGAATGAAGTACAAGAAGCAAAATTGAAAAGGTCAGGGGCTTCTTCTCCAGGTTGATATAAAAATTCACCCAATGGGGTAAGTTGAACCTGGAGATCAGCAGGCTTCTCAGGATGCAATTCGAAGCGTGCTTTCTCGAAGTACTGCACCATGTATCCAATGCTGTCATCTTCAAAGGCATCCGTAATGGGATTGCCATAGATCTCTTTACCATTTGGGATGCTGTTGTATTTCTCGAGAAAAGCGCCAGAAACTGTGTGTCCGGTTTCAGGGAAAAACCGGCCATTTTCATCGAATGATTGGGCTTGTGCATACCCCACAACTAGCCCGGTTAGTACGATGATCGTTATGAAAACGGTCAGCCAACGAAGATTTTTATTCACAGTGTATTGATTATATTGCACATTTAAGATGAGCACAATAGTTCAAATTGGTTAAAAGCACTACTACTGAGTGTCAATTATAACCCAAATTGGTGGGGGCGTATCCCTTTCTTGCCCCCACCAATGCAGGTCTTTTTCTATTCAGTAGTGAAACTATAATCATCAAAGTAGGATTTTGGTAAGTAGTGATGTTTCCTCAATAATCAGATCAGCACCTGCCTCAGTGAGTTCTTCCCTTTCGCCAAATCCACAAAAAACACCGATAGATTGAGCACCGGCAGCTTTTGCCGCCAGGATATCAACAGTCGTGTCTCCAATCATAAGACAATCTTCTGGTGAAACGCCCATCTGCTCCGCAGCCCACTCGATTGGATCGGGATAGGGCTTGGTGTGCTCACATGTTTGAGCGGTAGCGATGCATTGGAATAAGGGTTTCAATTCAAATTGATCCAAGAACCAGCCCGTACTGCGACCCCCACGGGCACTGACCACAGCCATAGGGTAATGCGCTGATAATTGATTAAGCATTTCCTTGACCCCTGGGACGAGTTTGAATAGTTTGGGCCCTTTGCCTAACCCCATCCGGTAGACTGCGTCTCCCAAGGAAGCAATTTCATCGTCTAAGCCTAATCTGTCAGGAATCCCAAAGACGAAATTTCCTGGACTTTCAGTTTTCATGACGAATTTACGCGCAAACGGTTTAGGATCTCTTGACGGGAATATGAAACTGATTGGGGAAAGCAATTTGGTCAGCTTCTCGACAAATTGATCATCAGTATCACTCAAGGTGCCATCGACATCGAAACACAATGCGCGTATGCGTGACTTATCTATGCTCATATTATTCCTTTTCACTATCAACGGGACTCCAATGCTTTGGCACCTGCACGGCAACCACCTCTCCACGGGCGGTGACTTCATCCTCAACCGAAAGTGTAATATCAACGACTACTTTTCGCCCTTTGACCTCTTTTATCTTGCCACGCAAGTCCAATGGAGGGCCTAGTGGAGTAGGTTTCAGATAATCGACATGCAATGAAGCGGTGACAAAGCGAAAAAGCGGCTCACTTCCTTCAAGATCATGTCCAGCAGCTTGATGCGCTGCTGCAGCTGCTGAACCAGTCCCATGACAATCGATCAGCGAGGCGATCAAACCTCCATAGACATAGCCGGGAATAGCGATGTGATATTCCTTGGGGTGGAATGTGGCCGTGGTTTCTCCCGCCTCTTCATCCCAATAACTTTTGATTTGGTGCCCGTTCTCATTATGCCGTCCGCAACCATAGCAATGACTCCACTGATCGGGGTAATAATCTTGGAATGATTTCTCCGTCATTTCTCCTCCTATTTCATTTTAAAGCTTTCCAAATGCTATCAATCAGTTCCTGATTGGGGGCAAGTATCCAGGTTGTAGAAGAGCTATCTTGGTAAAAAGCATAAATTCCATCCACAGCCTGCCACAAAACTGAATTTTGTTCACCAATTGGATCGCCAAAACGAGCGTTGGCATATTCTTGAAAAGCAGATGCAAATTCTTCTGCTTCGGCTTCGGTTTGCCATAAAGCTTTGTACACCATCACAGCAGATTCGCTTTGTTCCTGATAATAAACTGCGTAGGCGTCCCCTTCCCAACCATCGGATGCACGGGCTGCGCGATCCTTATTAAGACGGGCATTTTCATCTAAGCCAAATGCCAAAATCAGATAGGTGTACCACTCACCAATCACATCCTGATCTACGAGCACCCAGCCATCACCCAAAAGAGATGAAAGGTCAGGCAAATCAACTGAGATGGGAATATCACTTGGGTAACGTTCGGGATGCAAAATTTGTTCAGTAGAAACAGGAGGGTTCTGGTAGGCTTGGTTTACGGCACTCCATCCATCTCGGTTGAATAAGTGTTGAACGAAATCATATCCATATTGATATGGAAAGAGCAAATCTTGCCCCAAAAATGCTGGAGCCTGATCCATCACTGGCATTTCCATTTCACCGTAAAAGGCCATCAAGTCTTCATAATCCTGCTCGGTGGCATAATGCATAAACCATTGGGTTTCACTCAAGGATGCATCACCTTCCAATAATGCTTCGATGGCCGCACAGCGCTCTGAATTTTCTTCACAAGATTCGTCGTTATAGTCCAACCCCTCTTCGATATCGAAATTTTGGTCTTGCAAAGCATGGGTATATTCATGCGCGTATGTCAAGCGCTCTGGCCCACCAAACTCCCCGCCGGCTACCAGTACCATTTCTTTCGTTTCCTGATCGTAATATCCAGCAACCTGCTCAGTGAGCAAGTCAACGTGAAAGCTGTAGATATCGAAACCCTCATCTAGAAGCCCAAAAACAGAAAGCGTCAGCGTGTATTCCCAGCTTTCGTACTCGTCCATTACTTCATCGAAGGCTTCAACTAGATCCTGGCGCAATTCTTCTGTGGATTGAATTTCTCGGCTGAACTCCCCCTTTGGATCAAGGCCGCGCATGTGAATGACCTGCTCTTGTATGGTTTCCATTTGCGAGATGATCCCAGGGTCGATTTCTTCTGGAGATGCTTGGGGCGTAGTGTCCGCTTGGGGGATTTCAGAATCACTCCCCCCCTCGTCAGTTGCCTTGCTGTGTGAACTAAGGCTTGGCAGGGTGGCTGTTTCCAATGGAGGTTCTAGCTCCCCAAGTGGGTTCCGATTAATAAATTGCACAAAACCGGCAATCCCCACGAGAGTGAGTGCCAGACAAAAGATCAAGATAAAAACAATAATGGGAATGAGAAAGCGATTTTTCATAGTATGCCAATATCTGGCTGATTGTAATCGTCATCAAATGAATAATCAATAGCTGAGACCACCTGGGCGGCTAGGGCTATTGCCTGGGAAAAGGATGTTTGATATAGTGAGAGCGTAAATTGCAGTTTGGATTCATGGAGGCAAGATTATGGCATCTGAGTATGTGCTGCATTATCGATTAGGGGATGGCGAGTGGGACAAGTATGAACTTATAAAAGACGACATCTTGATTGGACGTGGGGCGGAATGTGATCTAACCTTAGAACATCAAGAGATCTCACGAAAGCACGCTCGAATCAGCAGGGAGGGAGAAGAAATTTTATTGACTGATCTGAGCTCAAGCAACGGTACATATTTGGATGGTCATCAAATTGTTCCCAATGTGCCCACAACCCTTTCCGTTGGGCAATTTTTTGAGATTGGCGGATTTGTTTTGAATTTGCAAATTCCAGGAGTTCAGGCCACCAAACTAGTAGAAGATCGTACTCCCCAAAGAAAAGAGATTTTTCACCTGCGATATCGTTTTGCAAATGGGGAATGGCAGACTGACGTGCTTCCTGACGGCGATACCTCCATTGGGCGTGGAACAGATAATGATCTGGTTTTTGATGATGAAGAAACCTCGCGTCTTCATGCAATCATATCTTTTGCTCAAAACAAAATTCTAATTAGCGATATGGGCTCTACCAACGGTACATTTTTGGACAGGATGCCGTTAACTCCTCGTCAAAAATATCCTGTGAAAATAGGTCAGTTCATTGAAATTGGTCATCATACCTTGTACATCGAAACGCCAGATCTAGTTGGGGTGATGCATTCCGCCAGTGGGACGATGGTGATGCCTGGCGAAGCAGGTTCCTTACAAGATTTGGGTGCTGGCGCTCCTACGGGTGATCCGAAGACGATGTTAGATGTGGAAGTGCCAATCGCGCAAACTTCGGTGCGCACAATGAATCTCGATGGGCACGACAAAGTGACCATCGGGCGCGCCTCCGAAAACCAGGTAGTGCTAAATCATCCCCTGGTGAGTCGCTACCATGCCATATTGGAACGAATGGGCAAGCGCTTTGTGATCAAAGATCTGCGCAGTTCGAATGGTATCTTTGTTAACGAGCAGAGGATTGAACGCGAAGCCTATTTAAAAGATTGGGACCAGATTCGCATTGGACCCTATGTTTTTGTCCTCTCTGGCCAACAACTTCAAGGGCAAATTGAAGAAGGTATCCGCATTGATGCCAGAAATATAAATCAGGTGGTTTCAAGCGGACTGAATTTGCTCAAAGATATCAGCTTGACGATGGAGCCCAATGAGTTTGTGGCCCTGGTTGGTATGAGCGGCGCGGGCAAATCTACTTTCATGAATGCCATCAGCGGTTATTGGCCCGCCAGCCACGGGCAGGTGTTGGTAAACGGCATAAATTTGTATGATCACTACGATATGTTCCGCGATGACATCGGCTATGTGCCTCAGAAGGACATTGTTCACGCCGAATTGACCCCCGAATCTGCGCTGGATTATGTGGCTCAATTACGCATGCCTCCAGATACATCCAAACACGAGCGCCAGGCTGTGGTTGCTGAAGTGCTCAAAGACCTTGATTTGACGGAACGAAAAGACATTCCTATATCGCGCCTATCTGGCGGGCAGCTCAAACGCGTTTCCATCGGTGTCGAATTGCTGACCAAACCGCGCTTGTTCTTTCTGGACGAGCCCACCAGCGGTCTTGATCCGGGAACTGAATATGACATGATGAGATTAATGCGCCGCCTGGCGGATCAGGGACGCACGATCATCTTGATTACCCACGCTACCAAGAATGTGATGATGTGCGACAAGGTCATCTTTCTGGCCCGCGGCGGCAATATGGCCTTTTATGGCGCGCCAGAAGATGCATTGGCATATTTCGATAAGTATCGAACAGACCGCGAGCGCCGTGAAAAGGATATGGAATTCGATGATATTTATCGCATCCTGAACGATGAATTGCGCGGCGCACCCGAAAGCTGGCGTGAACGCTATTTGCAGTCTCAGGTGCATGCTGATCTTACCGGAAGAAGCGAATCTCATGCTACCCAAATTGTTTCCGCTGGAATGTCTCAAGCAGGAAAATTACAAGGTTCGAAGAAGCGAGTCTCCTCCCTGAGACAGTTTAAGGTGTTATCTGCCAGAAATCTGAAAATCTTGGTCGCTGACAAAATTTCATTGGCGTTGATGGTTGCATTAGCCCCTGTTATTGGCTTGATGGATTTTATATGGGGGAATGATCTTTATGATCCCATTGTTGGTGATGCATCAAAGATCGTTACATTGTGGTTCATGATGGCCTTGATTACGGTGCTCGTGGGGGCAATCAGCAGCGTGCGCGAAATTGTCAAAGAAGTTGATATCTATAAACGCGAACGGGCCGTAAATCTAAAAATTCTGCCCTACGTGATGTCGAAATTATGGGTCGGGGTGGTGCTGGCGCTGTATCAGGCGGGCGTATTGCTGCTATTCCGCATTTTATTTGTACAACCAAGTGTGCCTGGTAGTTCGGCTTATGTGGCGCTATATATCACCTTGTTCATAAGTACGTTATGTGGATATTTAATTGGATTGGCAATTTCCGCCATTGCACCCAATCAAAATTCGGCCATGATGTTGATTATCGTTGTGCTGATTCCACAATTCTTGTTTGCAGGCGCCTTGCTGCCTCTAGATTTGATTCCAGGCGGTGAGCAAATTAGTATGATGATGCCAACACGCTGGTCATTTGAGGCTTTTCTGCGTATTACGGGTGTTGGGCAACAACTCGGTGAAGACCCATGTTGGACAAGTTTTCCGAAAGCAGATCGTCTAAAGCTTCCAGATGAACTCAAGAGCGACTGCCCTTGTATGGGCGGGAGCATATTTGCAGATTGTGCTGATTTCCCTGGCATAAAATCAGAAGATTTCTATGATCTGAATGCTCAAGCAGCCATCGCTAATCCTGAGCCCGTCGAGCCAGAGCAGCCAACGCCATACTCTTATCCCACGGCTTATCCATCGCCAACAGCATTACCGACGCCAACTCTGCTGCCATCCTTGACGCCTTATCCCACACCTTCCGATCCCAGGGAAATGGACGCCTATATGGATCAGCGGCAGGAACAAGGTAATGAATATCAGGACAGCATCTTGGGTCAATTCGATGGCTATCGTGAAGACAGCAAAGCCCAAGGCGCGGCTTATTCCGATGTGCGTACGCAGCAAGGGGATCAGTATGCTGATCTCCGCCAACAGCAGGGCGATGAATACGCGACCGCCATGGAGAAGTATGGCGATGAACGTGCTGAATGGCAGGAATCGCGCGATAAAGCCATCAACAGCGCTGAGGCAGTTTTAGGTTCCATCTATGACAATTTTGCACAGGCCTTCCGTGGTACCGTGGTGGGACGCTGGTCAATTTTGGGTGTGATCATGGCAGTGCTTTTAGTGGTTGTGCTGGTTTTCCAAAAACGCAAGGATGTTGTTTAGGCCGTGTTGACATTTGGAAGATTCACTCGTAAATGTATGTGTATTCTTAGGAGTTTCATTCCTATAAAATCCTGAAAATTCAACACGGCCTTGTATCTAAAGAGCACAAATTTCATATAACTATGACAAAATCTGAACCAAAGACCAAGATATACTATCCTGATTCGGCCTATCCGGATATCCTGCGAGATTGCAAAATTGCAGTGATCGGCTATGGAAATCAAGGATGGGCACAAGCGCTAAACCTGCGAGATAACGGGTGTAATGTGATCATTGGCAACAACAATGCCGAATATGCCTCTTGTGCTATTGAAGATGGTTTTGTAGTCTATGACATCTCAACAGCAGTTTCTCAGATTGGGGGACTGAATATACCCGCCATCGAAGTAACCTTCAAGCAAGAGGCCATCATCGATTTGTTTAACGAGCAAGCCTTTGGCCCAGCTTTTGAGCGTGTTTTGCTAAATTCTATCTCTTTATTTGGAAAAGACATTTTTCATAGGTAACTTATGGATAAATCGTGTCAATAGCAAATGCGAAATTATTTATCCTGATAGGTGGATTAGCAATAATTGCTCACCAACTTTGGTTACACAAATCCAATCTTGAAGATCAGGTGGTTGAAAAACCGAAGACTTGGCAGCAGTTTTTGAGTTTGATTGCAACATTCATGGGGGTCATCTTTGTAATCTTTTTAATCCTCGATTATGGGTATTTGAAGTTGGGAGACCACCTTGTTTTTGGTGTAATCCGGATAATTGGGGTTGTATTGTTTTATTCTGGATGGATATTTCGCCTATGGGCTCTTGACTCCCTGGGTAAGAACTATGCTCCCGATTTGCGCATCAAAGTGAATGGAACCTTGATTACAAATGGGGTATATTCATTTGTGCGCCATCCATTCTATTTGAGTATAATGCTCTTTGTTTATGGAGCGAGTTTTGCCTTGACGAATTTCTTAGTATTGATCGTCGCAATTATCCTTAGTATTGTTATCAGGCATCGTATAAAAGAAGAAGAAGAAATGTTGAAAGCTTATTTCTCTGATGCCTATTCCCAGTATTGTAAGAATGTGCCCATGTTTTTTCCAACAATCAAACGACAAAAATAGCAGAATATTATTTTCGATGGAATGCCCCTAGTTTCTAAATATGGATGAGTCAGTACTTATAAAGAATGCACGTGCCGGCGATTTGGAGGCCTTCAACCGTTTAGTGTTGGTGTATCAGGACATGCTTTATAACCAGGCTTACCGAGTGATTGGTGAACCGGGCGCCGCAGAAGACGCCGCCCAAGAAGCATTCATATCGGCATTCCGAAAGCTGCACACGTATCGCGGGGGGTCTTTTAAAAGCTGGCTTTTACGTATTGTCACAAACGCGTGCTATGATGAATTGCGTCGACGCAAGCGCAAACCTGTAGCACCGCTTGAACCACAGAATGAAGATGGCGAAGAAATCGAATCCGCATCTTGGATGGTTGATCCCGGGGAGTCCCCCGAAGAAAGATTACAAAGAAGAGAGTTAGAGGGTGCCATCCAACGCTGTCTTGATAAACTCTCTACAGAGTTTCGCATGGTCGTTGTGTTGGTAGATGTACAGGGGTTGGATTATGCCGAGGTCGCCAAGGTTCTCGAAACACCATTGGGGACAATTAAGAGCCGTCTGGCGCGAGCTCGCCATCGTATGCAAGATTGTCTGCGCGAATTCAGGGAACTTCTTCCTTTTGCCTTTCGTCTGAAAGAGGAGGCCTCTGTATGAAGGAGCAAATTTCTCGGCGAGATTGGGAACTTCTTTCAGCTTATGTGGACAATCAGCTTTCGGAGCGTGAGCGAGCGCGTGTCGATGCGCGCCTGGGGAAGGAACTTAACCTGCGTGAGGCATTGGGTGATCTGCGAGTGACGCGTGCTGCAGTGAAATCTCTCCCTAAACTACGAGCACCGCGCAATTTCACGCTGACTCCTGAGATGGTAGGGCAGAAACCTCAAGGTTCACCGCGCCTATTTGCAACCTTCCGTTTGGCTTCGGTCCTCTCGACAGTACTCCTTGTGATGGTCATGCTGGGAGATCTCATTGGGTTTGGGCGTGTCGGCATGATGCCGGCCCAAGAGATGGCTGCACCAGCCGCACCCATGGAGATGGAGGCCATAGAAGCAGATGAAGAACTTGAAACAACGGCGAAAGAAGCTGAAGCTGATGCTGCTAAACTCGAGCCTGACGAGGCGGCTCAACCTCAGGCCGAGGCGGAAGAAGAAGCACAGCCCCAAACAGAGGCACTCGCCGAAGCAGCACCTGAAGATTCTGTTGAGGCCGAATCCGTTGAGAAAGAAACTGAGATGGCCACGGAGCGGGGGATGGAAGAAGCGGAAGCAGCTGGAGAAGGTGAAACATATGCTGCAGAACCAACTATGCAGCCAGCTCCTACCCTTGGACCCAACCTTGAGGCACAGACTTCTGTGCCCCAAGGCGGACTTTCAGACGATCTCGCAGTGGATTCTGATATTCCTCAGGCAGTTACTGCTCCCAAACCCCTGAGTCTGGTCAGAATAATCGAGATATCCTTAGGCGTAATTGCCATTGTAACTGGAGTGGCGGCAATATATTTCCGTCGTCGTAAACACCAATGATTGAAAGCGAAGTCAAATATTGCCCACGCTGTGGTACTGAGCTAATCCTGGTTCATCGTGCCGGTCGAGAACGTCCCGTTTGTCCTGCCTGCGATTGGATTTGCTTCCCCGATCCTAAGGTTGCCGCGGCAGTTCTTGTCGAGCAAGGGGAAAAAGTGCTCCTCGTTCGGCGTGTTATGCAACCCTATCAGGGATTTTGGACCCTCCCTGCTGGCTTCGTTGATGCAGGAGAGGATCCTGCCCGGGCAGCCGAGAGAGAATGTTTGGAAGAAACTGGCCTACAAGTTCGAGTGACCGAAATTTTCGATATTATCTCAGGTCAGGAACATTCCTCCGGTGCTCATATTGTGATTGTGTATCGTGCCGACGTAATCTCTGGGAAGTTAGAAGCAGGCGACGATGCCGATGGGGTGGGCTACTTCGACCGAGATAATCTCCCCCCTTTAGGGTTTAAAGCGACAAAACAGGTATTGGGTAAATAATCAAAAAATTTTTTTTAGCTGGGTGCTTAAAATTTCGATAATAAATCCAGCTTAAAAGGGAGGAGAAATTGTGGGTGATAAGATAATCCAACAATAGTGTCAGTTCGAAGTAGCTTTCTTCCCATCCCTTATTTTGCGCCTCTTGGACAATGATATAGGATTTATCGCTGAAGAATTATTGTGTCATACAAATCTTTCAAGGTTAGAAACAATTAGGAATGGTAAAATTTTGCACCATGGTGCAATTGGTTATTGAAATTGATTTTACGGTTATTTTGAATAGTGTGAATGAATATCTCAATGCGTAATATTTCATACACTTTATTGCTCGAAGTGAGTCAAGTGTTGTCGATAAGAGTTGTTGGAAAACATCAGCACGAATGTCGAAGGGATATTTGGGTTTCAGCACGCTGCGAAGGAATTTTCCAATGTTGATCGTCCGCGCTCCTGTACGCATATCCCTCGCCGGAGGTGGCACAGACTTACCCGTTTATTACGAGTCATTTGGTGGTGCGGTGTTGAATACTACTATCGACAGGTATTTCTATGTTTTCTTAAACGTACTGGAGAAAGATACTGTTCAGGTAACATCCTCTGATTACCGTACTTTTTATCGACAGGAAGATTCCCAGTCGATTAATTGGGACAGCGAATTGCATTTACCTCAGATTATTCTGGAACATTTTGGAGTTCATAAAGGGCTTTCCTTATTTATGGCATCAGAAATTCCTCCTGGAACAGGATTGGGCTCTTCAAGTACGGTTACCGTCGCGATAATCAAGGCAGTTAGCACTGCTCTTAGTTCAAACTTGTCGAAGCATGAATTGGCTGAGTTAGCGTGCCAAATCGAATTAGAACAACTTAGTGCACCGATTGGTAAACAAGATCAATATGCCGCAGCTTTTGGTGGTTTAAATTTCATTGAATTTAAGAAAGACGAAGTATTGGTCAATCGAATTGAAATTGATCCCCAAGTTAAATTGGCTCTTGGAAAAAATCTGCTGCTCTTTTTTACTGGTTCCACGCGCAGCGCATCTAAGATATTAGCCAAACAAAATCAAAACAGCCAGAGGAACGATCCAATTGTTATAGAAGCATTACACAGAGTAAAAGAAATGGCTTATGAAGTTTTGAATGTTTTAGAGCAGGGGGATCTCCATGGATTTGCAAAATTACTGCATGAAAACTGGGTTATGAAAAAGCAGTTCGCCAAAGGTGTTTCTAATGCCCGGATTGATGAAGCATATTCCATTGCTCTCGAAAAGGGAGCGCTTGGTGGCAAGATTACAGGTGCGGGTGGTGGTGGCTTTTTGATGCTTTATGTTGAACCGTCAAAACATATTGCAGTAACGGATGCTCTGGAGGAAAAGGGATTCAAACGCATGGAATTTCATTTTGAATCCCTGGGTGCGCGAGTGTTGATGAATTCAGGGTTGAGTATTTCAAAACCAGTATAAAGTGATGTAAACAAGATAAGCAATTGATATGACATCGAACATACAATTTTCAGGAAAAAAACGCTTAAATATTTTTCAAAAGACCATAATGGATGTCTTATTGGTTATCAGTGATTCTGTATCGATCAACCTGGCGTTTTGGGTTTCCTGGTCTCTCACGAATGGCATCATGGATTTGGAGCATCTTGCTCGCACATACATATTCACGACTTTCGTTTTTATTTGTATTTTTGCTCTGAATGGCCTTTATGATTTTGAGTATCTTATGAGTGGGACAAAGGAATACGGGTTGATAGTTCGGGGCTTTACTTTCGGAATGGTGGCAATTGTTCTTCTGGGCAACTTTCAACAAGATTATATCTTCTCCAGAAGCTGGTTTTTTATCAGTTGGGTGACAGGCATTTTCCTATCAGGGAGTGCTCGTTTCATTATGCGCAGATTATTATTTTATTTGCGTCGTTCAAGGGGATGGTTTATTCAGAGAACTCTCCTAATTGGCGTAAGTGAACATTCAATTATGATCTCTCGTCAACTCATCGAACAATCACATGGTGTAAAAGTTGTTGGGTTTTTAGACGAGTTTTTACCTGTAGGAGCGAATGTTTTAAGAGATTTACAAGTTCTCGGAACACCGGATCAAGTTAATAAAATTGTTTCATCTTATAACATCGAGCAAGTAATTTTATTTTCGAACGCAGTAACTTGGGAATCCTTTCGTGACATCATGTTCATGTCTGGTTACAACATTGGATTTCGATTGTATCTTTCACCAGGGTATTATGAAATCATGCCCAGTGGTATGAAGGTGACTTATAAGGCTTTAATTCCATTCTTAAAAGTAGATGCATCACGTATCCAAGGAATTGATTGGATAATAAAGACAACATTCGATTATTTTTTGGGACTGATACTTTTCCTTATCTCTTTACCAATTATCTTGTTAATATCTGTTGCTATCCTGATTTCAGATGGCCGACCAATATTCACATCTCACCAGGTGTTGGGTATCAATGGAGAAATATTTTGGATTCGGAAATTTCGCACTAATTTATTCGGCTATGTTAGTCGCCGTCTCGATGATCAACAATTGAGGGCAGAACTTAGAGAAATCAAATCGGGCACTTTAGTCGCTCGATTGCTCTTTCAAACTGGTTTAGATAAGCTTCCTGAACTATTGTCAGTTTTGAGTGGTAAATTGAGCTTGGTGGGCCCAAGAACCATTGTTCCTGATAATGAATATTATGATAGCCAGAGCACTCATCCTAGTTTATTGTCTGTCAAACCTGGTTGGACAGGTCCTTGGGCTGTATGGGGGGCGTATACATTAGACGAAGAAATGAGACTCAACTTACATTACATACGCAATTGGACTATCTGGTCAGATTTTCAAATCCTTTTCCAAACTTTCAAACTCGCCCTTTTCCCTCGGAGTGCCGTAACAAAAAATTCCAGCTGAGGTCTTCGGGTCGAGAAAAATCATTGCTGGTACAATTTCGTAAAAAAAATGGAAACCTATAATTATGAGTGAGTCAACTCTTGTGCATCAATACTTATCCCAACTTGAGAATACGATTGCTAATATTTCCCGTGAAGATATCTGGTCTGTGATACATATACTGATGGATGCCTGGCGTAAAAAGAACCAAGTATTCCTATTAGGTAATGGTGGTAGTGCTGCTACTGCATCTCATATGGCTAACGATTTAAACAAATTCACGCTTGTCGAAGGAAAGGCTCGTTTTAGGGCCATTGCATTGAGTGATAACATACCTTTGATGACAGCTTGGGCGAATGATACATCCTATGAGTATATTTTTGTTGAGCAATTAACCAATTTTATGGATGAAGGGGACATCGTAATAGGTATCTCGTGCAGTGGAAATTCAAAGAATGTTCTTAGAGCGATGCGATTTGCGAAAAAAAATGGTGCAAAGACTATTGCATTTACTGGGGATAATGGTGGCAAATTAAAGGATTTAGCTGATCAATGTATCTTCATACCAAGCCCACACATTGGGCAGCAAGAAGATGGTCATATGATCCTTGATCATGTGATTTCCAACACTCTCAAAGAACTAATCAGCGCAGAATCTTAGGTAATAAAAATCAATGTCCGTTCGAAAACCAGCTATCTTTCTTGACCGCGATGGTGTGATTAATGAGAACCGCTCGGACTACGTCAAATCCTGGGATGAATATAACTTTCTTCCAAATGTGTTTGATGCACTCGTGCAATTGGCGAATAGCGACTATTTGATTGTTGTCATCAGCAACCAATCCCCAATTGGTAGGGGAATAGTTCAAAAAGAAGTCATTGAAGAAATAAATAGAAAAATGATTGCAGAAATTCAGCGTCGAGGCGGGAGGATTGATGCAATCTACTACTGTCCCCATTCTCCTGAAGATAACTGCAAATGTCGAAAACCCGAGCCAGGATTGTTTTTCCTTGCGGCACAGAATTTAGACATTGATATGGCGAAATCATTTTTTGTTGGTGATACGGTCAGTGATGTCGAAGCGGCTATCAATGCTGGGTGTAAACCAATCATGGTGTTGACTGGTCTCGGTGAAGAGCAAAAACCTATGCTCAGTGAGAATGCTTATGACACCAAAGTAGCAGTTGTGAATGATTTGGAAGCAGCTGTACGTTTCATTATGGGTTCAAACCCTTGGAAATGATGGGCCTACAGATCTATCCTGCGTAGTTTCACTGGATAAAATCCCGGATTTCCGAACACCTTATTTGTCTCATATATGTAGATTAATAAAACAAACCCCCTGGCTGACTAGGTATCACCTGGCTTTGATGGCGGCTTGTCGTCAGTGGGCGAGAGAGTCGCTCGACGTGCGGCATGCTCTTTGACAAGACTGCGCATTGTGGCGAGCGGATCGCGATGTAGACGTTGGAGCAAGCGTCGCGGCGCTTCGGCTTCTTCTAGCCGTCTGCGGTTCTCGATATATGTTTCCGGGGACACTTGACGGATCTGCACCAGCAATTCATGCTCACTTTCAGCTAGAAACAGAACCTGGTGCTGCCCAAAATCTCGCAGTTCACGGGTGTATTTCGCACCGGGCGCATTATAATAGCGCGTCCACTGAGATCGCTCTCGATGGCGGCGGTACTGAGCATACCTTGACTCTCATGTACCAGGCTGACGGAGACGCTCGCACTAGGGGGTAGATCCTCGACTAGTGCCAGCACAACTTGGCGTGGTCCATAAACTAGCCCCTGATTGGCATCTGTAAGAATGGGAAGTGTTGCCTTCGTTGAGTCAACATCTAGATTTATCTAATCGTAAATCTGATGATTTTTTCAGCCGATGCCTGAAAGTTTGCTGCGTATTTTAGAGAACTCATCTAGTTTTCCCTCTGCGGCAGACCACCTGCGTACTTCATCCAGATCAATTTCATTTTCCGTAAATGTGTTTGGACAAAAGCGCCCAACTCACCTTGAGACATATCTTTTATTGGTTTCATAACGGTTTATCTCTTCGTCTGGGTCTGCGCCGATTCATTTGCAGGCCTTCCCGGATTTCTTCAGGATAAAAGGATAGAGCTTTCTCAAGCAATTTCTTTAACTCATTGATGAACGCATACCTGGGATTGAATTGATAGAGGCGCGTACGTCCAAGAGTTTTGCTAACTAACACCCCGCCTACCTCTAATCTTTCCAACTGTTTTTGGATTGCGAATAGATCCACATCGAAGAAGCGGGCTATCTCGGTCGCATAGCCTTGTTCTCGTGTAAGAATGAATGCGAGTGCTCGCTCACGATTTTTTGATCCAAAAATTGGTTCTAACATAATACACCAATATAAGTGGTTATATAACCAAATATGTTGGTGTATTATACTAAACTCTGTTGATATCTTCAAGGCAGAATATACTAATTTACTCTCCTACCTTGACGCTCTCCACCAGAAGTTCATAGCTGGTGATGGGTTGATCCAGCGAGGCGGCATCGTTGAACAGGATGCAGAAGGCCTGGCTCTCGCCGGGCGAGATGGCCCACTGCACAGAGACGAAGTTGAGCGCCAGAAGCATGCCATCGGATGCGTAGTAAATGACCACAATCTTGGGAAACCCAGCCACTGACTCACCCTGGTTGTGCAGAGACCCCGTGATCTCGTGGGTGCTGGTGTTTTTCAGGCGCGCGGCATGCTCGGAAATGATCAGATCGTGATAATCCTTGTCGCCGGTGTATTCCTGACTGCTAACTCTGGCATCAAAATCATCCCAGGCGAGGATATCGCGATCGAGAATTTCGAACGGCGCCACCTGACCGGGATAGACCACGGCCATGGGTGAGTGACCAATGCCGGTGTGCACTACCTGGCCATCTTGGGTGAAGTTCACTTTCACCCGGATGACCTTGAAGGGCTTCAGGCCGGTGTTGCGGATCAGGCCGACGAAGTGTGTTGTACCACCGACCTGAAAGCTGCTCTCGCTGAAGATTTCAGCATCCAGGGGTTTGGGCGTGGGGGTGATCGTAGGGGTTGGGGATGCCGTTGAGGTGGGCGTGGCCGTGGGTGTGTATGTGGCGGTCGGCGAGGGGGTGATCGTAGTCGTTGGGGTAGCCGTATGTGTCGCCAGAAGACGATCTATACCGCCCAGATTGGGGAGATAGATCGCGCCAAGGAATCCAAATAGAATAAGAAGGGTATAGGGGATTATCTTTTTCATTGTTCACTTTCTACCAGGAGCTAAGTTTCGTTTTCTTCAAGTGTTCGTGTGCCTGGTAGCACTGGGCGCCGTAAGTATATCAGAAATTTTGTTCTGATATAACCAATAAAATGTCGGGAGTGGTGATTTTCGTGGTGTTCATTATTCAGAAGGCACAAACTTTTCTATTGTCATTCCGAGTGAAGCGAGGAATCCCAGGCATCCTGCTTTGCTTGATAATTGCTTGGTTTCAGGGATTCTTCACTCCGCTGCGCTGCGTTCAGAATGACACTTATTCCATTGGATTTTGTAAAACACCATCATTTAGACCACTCCCTAAAATGTCGGGGAGTGGTCGAAATAATGGTGAATTGAGATAAAATGATGGCATGAAATGTCCAAGATGCAAAAAGGAAGAGAAGCAAAGCAAAGATGGGTTCACGAAAGCCGGTAGTCAGCGATATCGGTGCTTGGAATGTGGTGCTCGATATACACCGAAAAAGAAGGAAAAAGGCTATCCAAAAGAAATTCGTGAAGTAGCAATCCGGATGTACGCAGATGGTCTCAATTTTCGGCAGATTGCTCGACACTTGAAAATTAGTCATACAACAGTGATGAGCTGGGTCAAAGAGCATGCTGAAAAACTACCAGAAGCACCAGTACCTGAAGAAGTCTATACAGTGGAGATGGACGAGCTCTACACCTTCATTGAAGAGAAAAAAATAGGATCTACATCCTGACCTTTGTAGACCGAGAAACTCGCTGCATTCTTGCCTGGAAAGTCAGCACGAAACGCAGTGGATATGAGTTTCAAGAAATGCTAGCAGAGAGTGTTCAAGGCCATGATTACTACAGTGATGATTACCAAGGCTACAAAACGGTTCTCTACTGGCCTGCTATTCATTACCCAATGAATGATAAAAGCGAAACGTACTCGGTTGAAGGTTCCAATGCAGACTTGCGACATTATTTGGCTCGATTGCGACGCAAATCTCGTTGTTTCTCCCGGTGCGAAGTAGCCCTTAGGAATGCAGTCAAGCTCTTTGTTTTTGCTTACAATCGACGTCAGCTTACCAAGCGACAATTTCCCAACTACTCGTACCATCTCATGGATTTTGTAAAACACCATGATATCGACCACTCCCCGCGGTATCGGGTATATTTCTTGCATTAAGGTATAATTAATCTTGACATTTGTTTTCAATTTTATTAGATGTCCGCAAAGGGATTTCTCAAAAGGAGAGATTGCCATGAAGAATCGATTGCCCCTTTTACGCATTGTCATACTTGTTGTTGTCATATTCGCCTTGATGATTCCTACTGGGTTGGTACTAGCCCAAGAAGATGATGAAGATGATGATGCCCCTAGTCCGCCACCCCATGAGATTTTCTTCAATGTTCATAATGAGAGCCAATTTGATTTTACACTATGGCTTTATGGGCCTGTTGAACAAACATTAACTGTTCCGCCAGATTCTGATGGTTTTTTTATTTTGAAGAATGGCTGGTATGCTTTCACAATGAAATCCTGTAATCTCTATGATACGGGAACATTTGACTTTACCACTCACAAAACAATGCATATTCCCATCTGTGGCGCGACCGCTGGGCAGATTGGTCAGGCAAATAACCATTATGATGCTTCAGATTACATTAGGCCTGCTAGAATTCAAATACGAAACAGAACTTTTGAGCATATCGAAGTATATATTCGCACTCTGGACGAAGATCACTTTTTGAAGTTCGAGCCATTGGAAATAAAATGGGTGCTATTTAATAACGTTGAGGATGAATTTGTTTATAGTTACCTTGCTTGTGATGAACTTCAACGCGGCTATGTGCACTTTTATCGAGGACTTCCGTTTGATCTATCCTGCGATAACTAAGTTAAAGAAATACTTGGGTGCCCTGGCATCGCTGGATTGCTTGTCAAAGAAAATTACCTCTGCTATAATCCCGCTTGCTCAGGGCGCGTAGCTCAGTTGGTTAGAGCGCACGGTTCACATCCGTGAGGCCGATGGTTCGAGTCCATTCGCGCCCACAAAAGGCACACGGTTACCCCAAAACCACCAACCGTGTGCCCTAACTAGGGGAAAATCTACTAAATCCACATTTCTACCACTACACGGATAAATTACAAAAAAACGCTGTTTTCATTTATCAGAACAGCGTTGGTAATTATGTGTACAGGAATTATTCCTGTGAAAGGTGCACGGTAGAAAATGTTTCAGGTAACCTTTTCCCAAGCTATCGAGGGGTTCATGCTAGCTGCCAATGCTCGTGGATTGAGCGAAAACACAATCAGGGATTACTCCATAACTTACGGTAAATTTCAGAAATATCTCAAAGGATCTGATCCCTTTATTGACGAGATCACCGCAGATACAGTGCGCAAATTTCTTTCGTTGCAATATGTATCAAACAAAACCCTTCTGAATTACCATATTGGCTTATCCGCCCTGTGGACCTGGGCGCTCAAGGAGGAGCTGGTTGATGAGCACATTATCCAGAAAATCCAGCGCCCAAAGCCCGTACCGTGCAAAAACCTCATCCAAAGTATTTTACTCTAGAAAAACGGTTA